>JAMIQD010000070.1:0-10725 GCA_035914755.1 Pseudobdellovibrionaceae bacterium
GT
Source organism: Pseudobdellovibrionaceae bacterium (assembly GCA_035914755.1). GTDB lineage: Bacteria > Bdellovibrionota > Bdellovibrionia > Bdellovibrionales > Bdellovibrionaceae > JACMRP01. The sequence goes on from JAMIQD010000070.1 coordinate 3, forward strand.
CAGTTCCGTCTGGCTGTAATTAGAATCTAGAATTTGCAATGTCGTTGTTCGCAGAGAGCCGGCTCCGGTTCGAGTTTTATCATTGTCAACTCCGTACCCTACGACAGTGACTTCGGCCTGGTCTTTTAAAAGCGTCGGATTTGATAAAAACTTGGCGGCGGTGTAGCCGCGCGGAACTCCTCCGGCGAAGCGAACGACGGCAACATCGCCGGTGTTTGCAGTCTGATTTGCTTTTGGTTTAAAGTAATCAGTGGCTTTAGTTCCTACAACCCGGCGAGTGATACTTTTAGATTCAAGTTTGATATCAAAAACCAAATAGAGATCCTTCGTGTCGGCACCCGCAATACAGTGGGCAGCGGTCAGAGCGAATTGATTATTTAAAATTGAGACCGTGCAAACCTCTGTGGTGAGCCGATTAAAAAGCAAGGCGACGCTGCGAGAAAGCGGGGACTCATTCGGCACGTCTGTGCCCCCGATGATAGCAGAATCCTTCTCCCCGGATAGGCTTTCAGAGTTATCCATTCGGCAAGCTGTAAGAGCGAAACCAAAAATCAGACTGAATGTAAATAACGTGAACTTTCCAGTGCTTGTCATGTGTCTCCCTCAAATAACCAGCAATATTACGCGTAGCAGCATGATGAGATATTCTCCGATTGGTCTCTCAATCGCAATGGAAAGAATTTCAAAGTAAGCCTAGTAAATTTTACAGGCCTCGGTGGCTTCTATAAGGGCACTTCGGGTCCCGGGTTCGGCGGCGGCGTGGCCCGCATTGGGGATGATGGTGAGCTTTGCTTCAGGCCAAGCTTTTTTAAGGTCCCAGGCGCTTTTCGGGGGGCAAACCACGTCATATCTGCCTTGGACGATATAGCCTGGAATATGGCGAATCCTTTGGATATTTTCCAAAATCCAGTTGTTGGAAGCAAAAAAGGCATTGTTGATAAAATAATGGCACTCGATGCTGGCAAACGAAATGGCGTAATCGGGATCATCGAATTCTTCGATAGAGTTTTGGTCCACGCTCAATCTCGAGGTGGCGGCTTCCCACTTGCTCCAGGCTTTTGCGGCCTCTAAACGGGTGTTGTAATTACTATCTGTCAAAAGTTTGTAATAGGCTTTGACCAGGTTCTTTTGCTCCGAAACGGGGATTGGCCTTAAATACTCGTCCCAAAAATCAGGAAATATTTGTGAGGCCCCCTCTTGGTAGAACCAAGAAATCTCCGAAGGCCGACAGAGAAAAATCCCTCGAAGAATCAGGGCCAGCACTTTTTCGGGGTGAGAAATTGCGTAGGTCAGAGCCAGGGTTGATCCCCAGCTGCCACCAAAAACCAGCCACTTGTCAATTTTGAGGTGAGTGCGAATTTGCTCTAGATCCTTTATCAGATCCCAGGTGGTGTTCTCGCGCAGCTCCGCTAGGGGAGTGCTTTTGCCAGCGCCGCGTTGATCAAAAAGGATAATGCGGTAGTGGTTAGGATCAAAGAAACGTCGGTGGTCTTCAGACACACCGCCACCAGGCCCTCCATGCAGGAAGACAACAGGTCTCCCTGCGGGATTGCCAGCGACTTCATAAGAGAGAGTGTGCAGTTCAGAGACTTTTAGTAAGCCGCTTTCGTAGGGTTCAATCGGCGGAAAGAATTCTTGTAAGCTGCTCATGAGAGGATTCCTCGAGGCCAAACATCTTGTTTTACTTCGAGCGGAAGAAAACTTACATTGGCCGCAATATCGTTGGCACGGTCAAAGTCCGTCGTTTGAAAATTGTGAACCCGGTGAAGAACCTCGTAGTCATCAGAAAGTTGAGTCGCAAAAATTCCAGGATCATCGGAGTTAATGGTTACCAGAATTCCTGCATGAATAAGTTTTCGGATCGGGTGCTCTTCGTGGGTCTTAAAAGCTTGTGTGAGCCAGTTGCTGATCGGGCATACTTCGAGGGGGATTTTGCGGTCTCTGACAAAGTTAAGAATATTTTGATCCTTAACAATTTGGATTCCGTGTCCGATACGCTCAGCTCCGAGTATTTCGATAGAGTCTTTGACCCACTTTGCTGCGGTCGGAGTGTTCGACTCCCCGGAGTGGACCGTGATGCGAAGGCCGGCCTTTTTCGCCTTTTTGAAAAGGGCCGAGAACAGATTCGGATCAAAACCCTCCTCATTGTCAGCGAGATCAATGCCAAGAAGGCTGTCCTTGTGTTCAATAGCGAAGTCGCAAACGGCGGCAGCTTCGGCCACAGGTTTTATTCTTTGCACAATGCAAATAAGTCCGACGGCAATGGGGAACTTTTTTCTGGCCATCTCAAGCCCCCTGAGAAAGCTCAGATGAATTTTCTCAAAGGTCAAATGACGATGCCCGTCAGCGATAAAGGTCGGAGCATAGCGCAGTTCTAAAATACGAACCCCGTCATTGAAGGCGTCCTCGCAGGCCTCAAACGCAAGGCGAGTCAGAATCTCTTCAGAATTTAGAATTTTTTGTGCATTCAGAAATTTTTTGAGAACTGCGCCGAGGTCCTTCATTTGCTCAGTCACCAGCAGAAAGTCTTTCTGCCCTTGGTAAGACCTTGGAAGCCCTAACCCTGCGAGCGGAGCTAGCTCAACCATGGTGCTCCAACGCATTGAGCAGTCGAGGTGTCGATGAAGGTCCACTTTTGGAATTGCGCGGAGGTCATGGGAATATAGTTTGGTTGAGTTCATCTTTACAGCAGTAACACTCTTGCGCTCTCTAACGCATCTGTTTTTGTTGACGCAAATACACAAATTCGGGGAGGATATGAGGCATGACAGAACCAATGAAGCTTGCCAATAAACTTGCAGGAAATCCCAGTCAAGAACCTCTTTTTAAAACTTTCATTACAGCTCAAGACGGAAAGAAAATCCCGGCGGCAGATCCACGCGCGACCCGGGCTCTTATTTCTTTGATGGACATGAATGCGGTCCTCGGCGGAGCAGCCTCTCACTACGGTGGGCCTGCGGCGATGGCAGAGTTGATGTCGGCACTGCATGCTTTGGTATTTCAAGAGGCAAAAGTGCAAGGCAAACAATGGCATGAGCTTTTCAATCTTGTGAATGATGCTGGTCATTGCGAAAATGGCTTATATGCCCTAAAGGCGAACTATGGAATGGCGGGTTTGAATTTAAATGCGCTCAAAAAATTCCGTTCGATCGAGAGCCCACTAACTGGACACGGAGAGGTTCACTGCTTTCCACAGGGAGTTTTAATTAGCAATGGGCCTCTGGGGTCCGCTCTCCCGCAAACTCAGGGCTTAGCTATGGGTGATGCTTTGGCGGGTCGAAAGCGCGTGACGGTGACCGTTGTTTCTGATGGTGCGAGTATGGAGGGCGAGGCCAAAGAAGCCTTTGCTGCGATTCCAGGCCTAGCAAAGGCCGGAAAAATGGCGCCATACGTGATGATTCTTAGCGACAACAATACGAAGCTTACGGGACGCATCGACAAGGATAGCTTTTCGATGGCGCCAACATTTGAGTCTCTTAAAACCCTAGGCTGGAACGTCATCCCTCTAGAAAAGGCTCACGATCTTCAGGCCTGCCATGATGTTTTACAGAAGGCGATTGAGACCGCGAAAAAAAATCCATCTCAACCAGTAGCCATTCATGCAAAGACGATCAAAGGCATTGGCACTCAAAAGACGGCAGAGTCTGCAAGTGGTGGCCATGGCTTCCCGCTGAAGAGCCCCTCGGAGTTGCCGGCATTTTTAAGTGAGATTTATAATGGCGAAAATTACCCGGCAGAGTTTACTTCTTGGATTGAAGAGCTAAATAAACTCGAGGCTCATATCAAAGCCACGGCCTCAAAAGATACCGGAGAAAAAATCCAAAAAGGTGTCGCGAGTGCTTTGGTGCGGGCTCGCAAAGAAAATCTTCCGGTGATTTCTGTCACCTCAGATCTTCCGGGATCGACAGGGGTTGCAGAGTTTCGAAAAGAGTTTCCTGCGGACTCTATCGACGTGGGCGTTGCTGAGAGCAACATGATTTCAGTCGCTGCTGGTTTGTCGAAGTCTGGATATATTCCTGTCGTAGATACCTTCGCGCAGTTTGGTGTTACCAAAGGAGCTTTGCCATTTATTATGGGCTCTTTATCAGAAGCTCCAGTTATTGCGATTTTCTCTCACACCGGATTTCAGGATGCCGCGGACGGAGCTTCTCATCAAAGTTTAAGTTATATGGCGATGCTTGCGTCCATTCCCCATGTTGAGTGTTATGCTTTGACTTGCAGTGATGAGGCTGATGCTTTGGTGTATCAGGCCATTCGTAAGACGGCAGAAGCCCGCCGCAACGGCAAAGTGCCACCGTCTTATATATTCTTCTTAGGCCGCGAAAACTTTCCGAAATCCTATGCTGCGGGAATTAAGTATGAACTTGGTATAGGGCAGACATTATTTGACAACACGGCAGAGTTTGATCGCAGCGTGACCTTGATCGGTGCTGGGTCGATGATTCCTCAAACGTTAAAGGCAGCACAAGAGCTGACAAAGCACGATATCGGCGCCGTCGTTATCAACCCTTCTTGCTTGAATCATTTAGATTTAGCTCTTATTGAAAAGGCTCTAGAAAAAACAGACAATATTTTTGTTACCGTCGAAGATCATCAGATCATCGGCGGCCTTGGACAAATGATCTGCCATGCTCTCGCTGAAGAAGGAATGACATTCAAATGTCATACTCTTGGTGTACGCGGAGAGTTTGGTCAAAGTGCTTATACAGCCTTGGATCTGTATAAGAAACACGGACTCGACAGCGAGGCCATTGCGGATCAGGCGATCGAGTTGTTTGATTAAATTCTCCCAGGTTGATGTTCTGCTAGTAGATTCAGTTAAACGAAGCGCCGCTAAACTTTTTCAGTTCGTTATTCCAGAAGGCAAGCTGAGATCCCGCAAGGGTGTAATCCATTTGGCCAAGTTTGATGGCTAGGGGGATGGACTCATTGCGGAGAAAGCCAATTTGTCGGCGCTCACCCTTGCGCAGGTATAGATCAGGTCTTTGCAGATTGTGCAAAAGCTGGAGTGCTTTAAAGAGGGTGGCTTGCTCAAGCTTAAACATGCCGAGCTCTTCACGTAGAAAAAACTGTACCCGGTCGTCATTTTGAATTTGATCTAAATTCCAAGAGCCTTCGCCAAAGTGAGCTTTGAAGAAGGCGAACATAAATCCCGAGAGAAGTTCGGTAGGATCCTCTTGACGCATGCCTGAGGCTTTTATACGGCGAAGATGATTTTCGAAGATCAGGGTTTTTTCAGAATCCAAGTAGATAGAGTCCAAACCGACCAAAATATTTGCGAGAACGCCCAAGTCATGGAGCTCGGTAAAGGTCTTTCCTGGATCCGGAAGTCGAAGAATTTTTATGTATTCCTCACGGCGTCTAGGTAGAACCGCGCGCTTGAGCTCGGGCGCACATTGAACGATGGCGGATCTCATTTCGGCATCAATGACGAAATTTAATTTATGAGAAAGGCGGACCGCTCTCAGGATGCGGATAGGGTCCTCGACAAATCTTTCGACAGAATTGCCGATCATGCGAATCGTGCAGGTTTCGATATCTTTTTGACCATCACAATAGTCGAGTATTTTTTGCTGAATTGGATCGTAAAACAGGGCATTCACAGTAAAGTCACGGCGTTGGGCATCCTCTTCGCAAGACCCAAAGAAGTTATCGCCCACAATTTCGGATTCCCCATCTTCGAGCTCTTCGGGGCGGACGTTGCGGCGAAAGGTGGCGACTTCAAACTGCTGATCTCCTCGTCTGACGAGAACAAGACGAAAGCGCTTGCCGATCACATAGGCATGCGGGATTTTACGGCGAACCTGGTTGGGGTGAGCATTTGTTGCAATATCGTAGTCTTTGGGGTGTATTCCGGCGAGTAAGTCGCGGACACAACCTCCAACTAAGTAAGTTTCGAAGCCCTCGTCCTGTAGGACACGCACGATTTCTCTAGCATAGGGATCAATCCAGTCTTCGTGCAGATGAGGTTTAGTTGTCAAAGTTGTCACCATTCAATATATTGAGTCTGAACTTTTGTTGTAATAGAAGTGCTAGGCTGTGTCAAATTGTGAACTGAGGAGCACGTAATGTCTTATCTGGATTTATTTCATTATCAACTAACGGGACCTGAAGTGGGGCGTCGTTGGGTTTTTGTGCATGGCCTGATGGGGTACTCGAATAATTGGCGCAAGATAGCCTCAGGTTTGGAGGCCACAGAGAGAGTTTTTGTCTATGACCAAAGAGGTCACGGGCGATCCATGAAACCAGTCACCGGCTACGCCCCAGAGGATTATTCGGACGATTTGTATAAAATTACTGAGGATTTGGGGTGGGATCGTTTTATCTTGGTTGGACACTCTATGGGCGGGCGAAACGTTGTGAATTTTGCACATCGATATCCCGAAAAATTAACTCATTTGGTAGTTGAAGACATTGGTCTTGAGGCCGCAGAAAATGCTGTGGACTACTATAAAAATCTTTTGGGAGTTGTTCCAACTCCCTTTGTAAGTCGACAAAGTGCTAAAGAATTTTTTCAGACAGAGTTTTTAACGAAGGCGAGGACGCGGGACCGAGCGGAGGTTCTGGCTCAATTTCTTTACGCGAATCTTGAAGAAAAACCGGACGGAACAGTTGATTGGCGTTTTTCTAAGAGCGGGATTTTAGAAACCGTTATACTTGGCCGCTCTGAGGACCGGTGGAACGAAGTTAGGTCCTTAAGCATGCCTACCTTGTGGGTTCGAGGGGAAAACTCCCAAGAGTTGAGCCGAGAGAACTTCGCGAAAATCCTGAGCTCCAACAAAATGATTAAGGGCGTTGAGGTGCCTAATGCGGGGCATTGGGTACATTCAGATCAACCAGGTTTGTTTCTGCAGGTTCTGCAGGACTTTGTGGGTGGTTTTTAGAGCCTTATGGTTTTGCCTGTTTCTTTGACTTTCCCGACAGTTGTCAGTAGGTTGGCTGAGTTTAAGACCAAATAATTCTCTGACGGAGTGACCATTGAAATTTTCTGAGTTTAATTTAGATCCTGCTTTAAAATCTGCTATCGAGAAACTCAACTTCAACGAGTGCACTCCAATTCAAGAGCAATCCATCCCCCACACTCTTGAGGGCCGTGATGTTGCAGGCCTTGCTCAAACGGGAACAGGCAAGACGGCGGCTTTTTTGGTTCCGATAATGGAGAGGATTTTGCGGGCGCGTCCTTTGCCGCCAGATGCTAGCGAAGAAACCAAAGAGTTGGCAGCCAGCAGAGCTTTTAAAGACTGGCGCCCTCAGAACTTTATTTTGATTTTAGTTCCTACTCGGGAGCTTGCGGAGCAGGTTCAGGAAAATGTTGAGAAGTTGTCTGAAGCCTCTGGTCTTCGTGGCTTTGCCATTTACGGTGGTACTGGGTACGACAAACAGAAAGATGCGCTCAAAAATGGAGTTGAATTTATCGCGGCGACACCAGGGCGTCTAATCGATCTCTATAAAGAGCATCAGGTGGACTTGAAGCAGGTGCGCGCGATTATTTTTGATGAAGCGGATCGCATGTTTGATATGGGCTTCAAAGACGATATGAAGTACATCTTGCAAAGAGTTCCTCAGGATCGCCAGTTCTTAGTTTTTAGTGCGACCTTAAACTTTGATGTTTTGAATACGGCTTACCAGTTTGGTGCAAATCCTGTTGAGGTCAATATCAGCCGAGATCAGGCTAAGGCAGAAAATGTTAAAGATGAGATTTTTCATGTGGGTCAGGACGAGAAGCCTTTGCATCTTTTGTCCCTGCTGAAAAAGCACAATCCAAAGCAGGCCATTATCTTCACCAATTTTAAATTGAATGTCGATAAGATCACTCGTTTTTTGAATGATAACGGAGTGCCTGCGATGGCGATCTCGAGTCTTTTGACTCAAGCCCAAAGAACAAAAGTAATGCAGCAGTTTAAAGCTGAAAACGACTCAAATATTCTCGTTGCAACAGATGTGGCCGCTCGCGGGTTGGATGTTCAGGGTGTTGATATGGTCGTGAACTTCGAACTTCCGAACGATGCGGAGTCCTATGTTCATCGTATTGGTCGCACGGGTCGAGCGGGAGCAACAGGGCAGGCCTTCAGCCTGGTGAGCGATAAGGATGTAGATTCTTTGATGCGCGTTGAAGAGTATCTTAAGCACAAAGTTGAAGTCGGTTATATGGAAGACAAGGATTTATTGAAGGACATTAAGCCCTTTGTTTATTCTGATCACACATACTCTCGATCTTACGAAGGCTCTGGAGACCGGGGCCCTCGCGGTGGTGGGGGAGATCGCTTTAGACAGGACCGCGGACCGCGCAGTGGCGGCGATCGCAATCGTAGCGGCGGTGATCGCGGCGGACAAGGTCGAGATCGTCGTCCTCGTCGGCCGGGTGAACGCTCAGAGGTTCGGGGTGAGGTTCGTGAGGCGCGTGAAAATCGTGAGCCTCGGGGCGAGCGTCGCGATCAACGGAAACCTCTCGCGGGCGGCGGCGCTGGCGTGAGTGCAGGACCTCAGCAAAAGCGCAGTGGAGAGCCGCGCCACCAGGCGGCTCAGCCTCGTCGTCAGCACTCTAAACCGAGCCATGCTCACAACAAGGCGGGCGGTCATAAAAAGCCCTATGCCCCACAGGTTGCGAAGCAAAAAAGTCTGGGCCAAAAGGTTTCTGGATTTCTTAAAAAGTTATTTAGCTAATAGTTTTAGGGCGTCTTTGTTTTTTGCAAACGTGGCCACATCTAGAGGGGTTTTGCCCTCATTGTTTTTAATATTTCTGTCGGCACCGGCTTTTAATAAAAGCCGAAGAGTTTTTGCTGTCCCATAGCGAGCCGCTTCGTGAAGGGCGCTGTCGCCCTTTTGATTTTTTTGATTTATTTGTTCTGGGGCCTTGGCAACAAGATACTCAAGTGTCTTACCAGAATTCACTGACGCCGCCAGGAAAACCAGAGAGCTCTTATCCTCACCGCCAGAAACCTTGATGTTTGCTCCTGCCTTCATTAGAAGAAGGGCGATGTCGTCCTGCTCGTTTCCGATCGCCATTGCGAGGGCCGTGTCTCCGGCCTCATTGGTCAGCTCTAAGTTTACTTTTTGTTCTAGCAGGTATTTGACGACAGACTTCTGTCCTGTTGCCACAGCTTGCATCAGGATATTGATTCCATGACTATTTTGTATATTGAGATCGACTTTCGTTTGCATATACTTCTTTAGCGCCGGAAGATTTCCGGCCCCGGCGGCATCAATCGCGCTCTGCAGAGTGATTGCGTGTGCCGACAGGCAAAGTCCAGTCAGTAGTGCCAGAATCATCGTTCTCATGCGAACCTCTTAAGGTTTTTTTGCCTCGATGGCCGCCAATGCGGATTTGTCATCAAATGGCAAAAACAATGTTGAGCTGTAATCTTCGATTTCGTTTTTTCCGCCAAATTTATTCATAAGGCCAATGACATTATCGCGAATTTTATTTCTCGCTGAATTCCAATCTGAGGGGCTTCGGGTTTTATATAAGATGCCGAAGTAGACATTTCCCTGTTCTGTCGTGATCATTCCGGCGAGTGTAATTGCGGGGTCGACGGAGCCTGTCTTTGCCACCACCGCGCCAGAAACCTGACTGCTCGCGTAGCGTCCGCCCAGAGTTGTTCCGGGATCAAGGCCAGAAACTGCCATGATGTTTTGTAAATCGTATCCATTTATACGCAATTCAAAACGGATGGCAGATATGATAGAGACCACGGCCTCGCAACTGGCCTCATTGTATTCTTTTTGTTGCTTGTTTTTTTCGTCTGTAACAATAATGCGATCCCCGGAGCCATTGATCAGTCGGATATCGTTCGAATCAAGATCGAGACGGATTTTAATAAAATTTTGAAACTCGATGGTGCCACCCAAGAAATTGAAAAGATGATCGGCAACATGATTGTTGGAGTTGCGATTCATTTCTTTTAAATAAGCAACCAGCGGGGCTGAACGCAGATTTAAAGTGCGGGTAGTGGCGTTGGGGGCATACTCGCGCAAAGCTCTAAATTTTATATTTGAAATTCTAGTATTTAGTTTAGGCTCCAGCAGGATTCCCATTTTTTTTGCTTGCAGGCGAGTCGCAGTGTATTCGGCAGAGCTGAGTCTCAATTTTTGTCTTAATACGACTTCAATATCTTTGCGTGATGGGTCGATGCTTAAAGTTGGTTTTTCTCGCACAGACCAAAACAACGAAAAGTTTTCATCGAACGTCAGATTGCGAATTTTTGTGACTCCATTTCGCTGCAATTCCGAAAACAAAAAGTGGGTCATTTCTCTTCCAAAATAAGGATCCGAGCCGCCACCAATGTGGACATCGGATGTATCCTTATCTACGGGATCAATATGAACTTGGGTTAGAAAGCGAAAGTTAGGACCTAAAACACGCAAAGCCCAATACGAAGTGACAATTTTTGAAACCGAAGCGATTTCATACATATTTTGAGCATTCGTTCCTTCTATAACAGCGCCGGATTTATCCTCCAGGTAGCACATCGCATTCATTTCTGATTTTGCGAAGACCAGTGGGGACAATGCCGTCGTGATAATTATACTTAAAATATGCATTCTCAGCTTATTCATAATGGAGACCCCGTTTCATTCGTATAAGTCTATTCAGCGAGTGTGACTGGAGAATAATCCACGGCAAATCTATAACCTGCCTTGGATTGCTCATAAGCCTTGAGATCACCGCCCAAGTGAATTGCATTGTTGTCAGCGTCATAGAGCCAGCCGCCTTTAGCGCCGG
>JAMIQD010000071.1:0-2139 GCA_035914755.1 Pseudobdellovibrionaceae bacterium
GGTCTCGTTTTGTACGTAGGTGTGTGGTGCTTTAATGTTGCTGCGCGCCCTATTATGGGCATCTAAACTTTCTTTGATGCGCGCTTTGAATTTTTCTTGTGTGAGCTCCCAGCTCAGACCAGTGCGAGCTATTAGGCGGGCTTTTTCTTCGCTGGATAGATTGCCATCAAAGACCTTTCGGAAGTAATTTACAGACTCTGCGAAGCGTGCTCCTGGAATCATTAAGAGATCAATTCCAGATAAAAAAGTATTTAAATACACCGGCATCAGAGTCGTACTTTTCATCTGTCCATATTCTCCCATCCACATTGCATCACTGACAACAAGGCCCCCAAAGTTCATTTTTGTCTTCAATAGACCCGTGACAATTTTAGAAGACTCTGTGGTGACATGGTCCTTGTCGTAAGCCAAAAACTTTGCATGGGTCGTCATGACACTCAGCAATCCATCTGCATTATTTGCGCTTGCAAAATTCATCAGATCTAGAAAGGGCTTTAGATGTGCAGTTAGTGTCTCTTCGTCCGTTGCTACGGCGACGACTGTTCCCTCATGAGTATCACCTTTTGTTAGTCCGAGTCCTGGGAAGTGCTTGGTGACAAAAATGAGATCCTTTGTTTGTATAAATTGTTCAAGTATTTTTGCAATACACTGGCTAGTTTGTTCTGGATTTTTAGAAATCGCGCGCACGGAAGTCAAAGCTTGAGTGGCAAGGTCGCTTACGACAGAGAGAGGATAGTTTATTCCCACCGCCTTCAGCTCGTGGGCCATGATTTTTCCGTGAAGACGGCAAAGCTCCGTTCCGAACCCTTTCATAGAGGCCCCAAGCCAGCGAGGATGAGCAAGGCTCGAGAATCCCTTTGTAAAACGTTGCACTCCTGGAATTAAAGTACCATTGGGTGTTTGGCGGAGAGCTCCACCTTCGTAATCGGTTGAGAACAAAAGTGGTTTTAGTTTTGAGGCTTCTGCCTGCTCTGAGTAGATTCGTATGGATTCGCGAACGGCAGCGGAGTCTGCGCTATTCCCATTCCAAAAAAGAACACCCCCTGGGGGATTGCTTTTAATTGCTGATAGCATAGAGTCATTCGCGCCAACATTGAATTGTTCAACTAAAAAAAAGTAACTGAGTTTTTTTCTTATAGGATCATTGCTGATATTTTGATCCTCAAGAGAGGCCATATAGTAGCCGGGCTCATGCTCGTGGTCTCGATCAAGAGCAAGGTCCTTAGCAATATTTCCAGAGCAGCCGATGAGTAAGTAGCTTGTAGCAATGCTCCAAATTGAGACTTTTAGACTTCGCATAAGAACCTCCGGTATTTTCTATCTTAGTTCCAAGAATCGTTCTGATAGGGCTTTTGAGAGCAAAGATTGGACCCGCTCAAGTATGATATTTTCGACTTAATAAACGAATTGGATGTATTTAGGCTTGGAGTGACGCTATTTGTTTACCACTGATAGTGGGTGTCCGGGTTGGACGCTGTCGGAAATGGTGCGCGAGGGGGGACTTGAACCCCCACGCTTGCGCATACGCCCCTCAAACGTACGTGTCTACCAATTCCACCACTCGCGCGCACCTTAGAATCACCCATATTTAACGATTTTGAGAAAATGAGTCAACCCATACATTTGGGGTCCCTGTTCGCAAAAATTGGAAATTTGGTCCAGATCTTATGTTTTCCTGCCTAAAAAAAGGGCGAGTGGTTAACCTAAAAGGGCGGGGCTAGTTGTCTCTATAACAGAGAGGCATGGAGGCTTCTTAGGCGGAAACAGGGGGAGCTAGGATGGCTAAAACCCTCACCGTCGTTGGAGTCCGAAAGGTGGGCCCGGGATTCACGGAGGGATCTCAGCATGAGTGAAGCGCAGATTTTGTTTTTGTTCTGTGTATTTTATTCGGGGGCATTGAGTGCCGTCATCTGGACTAACATATTGATCCAGAAAAGACTGAAGGCACACCTCAAAAATGTGGAGTTTCCGGCGGAGTTTAATCAAGGAGCATAGTTTGAGGCTTCCTTTGGGTTTGGTGGTTCCCCAAAAGAGGTCATGCGGGGCGTACGCCCCGCATTTTTTTGTGCTAAGCCTCTGTCATGAAACTTTCTGATTTAGATTTTTCCTACCCTGAAAAGCTCGTGGCGACGAGTCCCC
>JAMIQD010000072.1:0-2342 GCA_035914755.1 Pseudobdellovibrionaceae bacterium
CAAGAGTGTCGACGTTCGTTCTCCTCTCACTTGTAAATGCAAGGTTGGCCTCTGTCAAAAATGTTATGGTTGGGATCTTAGCAATCGTCAACTTGTCGATATCGGTGTTCCGGTCGGCGTTGTCGCTGCTCAATCCGTCGGCGAACCTGGTACTCAGTTAACCCTAAAGACTAAACACACTGGTGGTGTCGTTGGCGTCGACGTGACTCAAGGTTTACCTCGTATTCAGGAACTTTTCGAAGTCAGAATGCCAAAATTACCCTCACCATTAGCAGAAATTGATGGTAAGGTTAAGGTCAAAGAAAACATCGATGGCTACGAAATTAAATTAACCGGTAAAGATAAAAACGGTGCCGCCAAAACTATCAACTATCTCCTTCCGAGTAATGTCACTCTCTTGGTTAACGATGGTGATCTAGTTGGTCAAGGCACTCAACTTTGTTCCGGTCCTATTGATGTTCGTGAAATCCTCGAAGTTTCCGGCCTGGAAGCCGCCCAACGTTACCTCATCAACTCCATTCAAGGTGTTTATGAATCTCAGGGCATTGGCATCCACGACAAACACATCGAAGTGATTGTTCGGGAAATGAGCGACAAACTCAAAATAGAAGATCCTGGCGATACCAATTTCCTTTATGGTCAAATTGTTACTCGTCCGGTCTACGAAGAAGCCAACAATAAAGTCAAGGAAAGCAACCCTGATGGCCGTCCAGCCAAGGGTCGCAAAGTCCTTCTTGGATTAATCCAGTCTTCTCTTAGCACTGGTTCTTGGCTCTCTGCTGCTTCTTTCCAGCAAACCACTAGTGTTTTGACCGAAGCTTCGCTGCTGGCTGAAGTCGATAACTTGATCGGACTCAAGGAAAATGTTATTATCGGACGTCTTATTCCTGTCGGCAAAGGTCAGGAAATTAAATAAAATATGCCAACTACAAATCAACTTATTCGCCAAGGTCGAAAAGTTCGCCGCCAAAAATTAAGAACCGGCGCTCTTCGTGACAACTACAACAGTATAAAAAATACTAACGTCGACACTTTTAATCCTCAGAAAAAAGGTGTGGTTACTGTAGTTAAAACAATGACCCCAAAGAAACCTCATTCCGCTTTGCGGAAAGTGGCTAAAATTAGGTTAAGTAACCGGACCACTGTCACCGCCTACATTCCGGGTATCGGCCATAATTTGGCTGAACACGGTATTGTCTCTGTTCGTGGCGGTCGTGTTCGAGACCTTCCAGGTGTTCGTTATCATATTATTCGCGGTAAATATGACGCCGGAGCTGTTGCCGGACGTCAGCAATCCCGTAGTAAATACGGCGCTAAAAAAGCTGCTAAATCTACAAGCTAAAAATTATGTCAAGAAAAGGCCAATCAAAAATTAGAAAACTAGCTCCCGACACCAGATTCCAAAGTGTGGTGGTTGCAAAAATTATCAATCGGACTATGTTTGGTGGCAACAAAGTTGCTGCTCAAAAACAAGTTTATAATGCCCTCGATCTTTTTCAAAAAGAATCCAAAAGTGAAGATCTTCTTACCTCTTTGGAACAGGCACTAGACAACATCAAACCCAAGGTTGAAGTTCGTCCTCGCCGTATTGGTGGCGCTGTTTATCAGGTTCCCACCCCGGTTCGCGCTTCTCGTCAGTACTCCTTGGCTATTCGCTGGTTAGTCCTCTCTGCTCGCAAACATCCCAACAAGCAATATCACACTTTTGCTGGAAAACTTTGCGCTGAACTTTTAGCTGCCCTCAACAATGAAGGTGCCTCTGTCGCCAAGCGTCAGGAAGTTGAAAGAATGGCCGAAGCCAACAAAGCTTTTGCTCATTTGCGTTGGTAAGAACTTTAGTTCGCAATCCCGAAGAGACTTTAGTCGACATCGGGATAATTTCTCTAAAATCTTAAACCCCGTTTCGGCGGGGTTTTTCTTGCTCTTTATCTGTGCTAACATATTCTAATGTCACTTTTCTCCAACCCTAAAACTGTTCTTTGGCCCAAAGAAGGAAGTTTAGAAGTTTATCGTGATAATTCCAGTAATAATTATTTTTCATTCGAAATTAATCTTTGGGAACAGCAATCTGACGAAAATTTACGTAACTTAAGTCTTTTTCTTCATCAAAATAAAATTAGTGAAGTTTATCTCCTCCTCAGCGACAATTACGTCAATACCAAAACCTTCGTTTATGACTCTCTGGTTACCGAGCTTGATCCGAAAGAAGTTGTAACTTTAGCCAAAGATTCCCTTGATTTTAAAATCAGCCCCGAATCTGTCACTTTTGATTTGGAGCCCGACAACAATCGCACTCTGGTTCGCACCCGAATTTTTAACCAGGAAAAATTTAATCAGCTTTT
>JAMIQD010000073.1:0-1542 GCA_035914755.1 Pseudobdellovibrionaceae bacterium
AGGGAGGTTTAAAATGTGGACCGAATTTAAAGCCTTTATCAGTCGCGGCAATGTTTTAGACCTCGCCGTCGGTATCATTATCGGAGCTGGTTTCGGTAAAATTGTCTCTTCTTTTGTCGCCGACGTTTTAATGCCCATCGTCGGACTAGGTCTCGGTAAAGTTGATTTTACAAACTTGTTTGTTTCTCTTAACGGAGAACACTTTGATACTCTCGCAGAAGCCAAAAAGGCGGCCACCCCAACCCTCAACTATGGCGTCTTTTTAAATAACATTTTAGATTTTATCATCTTAGGCTTTGCGATTTTTCTAATCGTCAAAATGGCAAGCAAAGTCCAAAAAGCACCAGCCCCCCCCGCCCCCTCGACCAAAGAATGCCCTTATTGCTTCTCGGCGATTCCGGTCAAAGCAACTAAATGTGGTCATTGCACGAGTTCTCTCTAATCACGCGACCTACGTCGTATCATTCTGAGACTCCTCGAATTGTAGATGAAAGTTGGAACCAGTATTGCTTATTATGAGTAATACCCGGGAGGACTCTTATGGCTTGGATTAAAGCGTCTACATTCCATTCATTTGCTAAATACTTCTGCATATTTGCATGTGTTTCTGCGATAGTGATTGCTCCGGCCCAGAGCGCCTGGGGAGCCTGTGATAACGAAGATCAAGATATTTTAAGACAATGTAACACGAGTGCGGATTTCAAAAAAAATAACTACGAGCTTTGCAGACGAGTTAAAGACGCTTGTGCATCCACCGCCTCTTCCGCAGATCCCTGCCTCGGCGCTAGAGAGCACTCACGAACGTCTTATCGGGACTTCAAAAGACAGTGCGGAGATGCCGGGCTTGGCTCTAGTTGTGAAAGCACCATTGGTGCTTGCGAGGGCGTGGCGGGCGACAAAGATTATCCAACTGACAATGAGTTTTTTAAAGCTTTGGGACAAAAATTTGGAGTCTCAAACGCGTCAGGAAAATGCCCGAAATATTCTGGACAGGGCTATTTTGAAAGAAAAGATAAATACGAAAAATCTTTGGATGATGTAAACGATAAGCTCAGCGACATCAAAGAAAAAACTGCCGAACTCAATGATAAATTCACCAAAGATATGCAAGAGGTTCAAGAAGACCTTCAAAAACAACAAGAGGATTTAAAGAAAAAACAACTCGATATCAACAAGGCACAGCGCGAACGAGCTGCAGAAATTTTAAAAGCCACCTCTGAGGTCGCCGCGACAATCCGAAAAAAACAGTCTGAGATTTTACAATTAAGAACTCAAATTGCCGAGACCTATAGAAGCAAAAATTCGACTCTGATTGCAATGAGTGAAAATGCATCAAAGCGTGCCTGCATGAAAAAGGTCAATGAGCTCAAAAAAGAGTATTCCAGCGTTAAAGCCGGGAGCGTCAGTAATGGACTCATTACTGCTGCCTCAAAGAAGAAGAAGGAGCTCAACGACACCTTTAATGAGTGTATGTCGCAATTCGACGTCCAACGTGCTGCTTTGATTTCGCAAACTCAAGAAAAGGTCGATGCTATCGAAATG
>JAMIQD010000074.1:0-2338 GCA_035914755.1 Pseudobdellovibrionaceae bacterium
GTCGTGGAACGAACCTTTGCCTGGCTTGGTCGATCCCGACGGTTGAGCAAAGACTACGAGCGGAAACCTACATCGAGTACCGGTCATGTTTATATGGCCTCAATTCGACTCATGCTGCGAAGAATTTGTAAAGAGCGGACCTTATTACAAGGGGCCGCTTTAGAGGCCGCTTAGGTAATTGAGTTTTTCCACAGCTTCTTAAGGCGATAGATTATTTGCTTGGCGAGAAATATCCAACTTATATTGATTTTCAAGACAGTGACTATTATTTAAGGAATAAAGAGCAATATCCAAATGTTTCTTTTACCGCCTTTTTTGATGAGCCTTTTTATAAAGGAAACAAATATAATCCTGCGACAAAAATAATTAGTTTCACCACGAACAAAAATATTGATGGAAAATCGGAAAATATTCTCCATTATTTTCGGGAGAATAGTGGTAAGAAAATCTTTCTATCAAATGAAGATCGAGAAAAATGCCAGTTCATCCTTATTGACGCAACCCGCGATATTGGTAGACAACTAAGTTACTTTAGTCAATATAGCGTCCTGAGTAAGATGGCAAAAAAGATGCACGCTGTTATGTGCGTGCAAGTCAAAGATAGGCTAAATGAGCATTTTATAAACATAAAAGATACTTTTCAGTCAGTACCAGAATAAAAATATTTTTATGAAAGATTGCAATCGGCTTTTCATAATAATATATATGGTTTTGAGCACAAACTTGAAATTGATTTATCAGCTTATGATCCAAATAACTATTTTCACTCGCTCAAAATCATTGCAATGGAAGGTGATGATGTCCGTTCGTTCACCGAGTTTGGTACTGGTGAACAACAAATTTTACTTATGTCTTTTATAAAGGCATATGCCGAAACGTTTAAGGGCGAGAACTTTATTCTTGGTATCGAGGAACCCGAAGCGCACCTCCATCCGATTGCACAAAGATGGCTATCGATAAATCTATCAGATATTGCTAAAAGTGGCGTTCAAGTAATTATAACCACTCATTCACCTGAATTTTTGGACATTGAAAATCTGGAAGGATTTGTCAAAGTTTACAGAGAGGATAAGATTACAAAAGCCAAACAACATACGTCAGAGACATTAGCAAAATCTTGCATTGATCTTAATGCGCATCCCAATAAAACAAAAACAGATTCAATACTTCCATTTTATAAATCTAAGACTTTTTATGATCAACTAAGAGGATTCTTTGGAAGAAAGATTATCTTAGTAGAAGGAGAGACTGAATTTTTTGCTCTGCCAAATTACTTCAAAAATTGCGGCTATGATCTTGTAAGGGATGGGATAGAAATTGTGAACTGTAGGGGAAAAACTCAAATCACAAGAAATTACAGACTATTTAAATCTTTTGGTTATGAGTGTTTTTGTATTTTTGATGCTGACACAAAAAATGGTCAAAATACTGATTTTGCTGATACTTTTAGTTTTGATGAGGATTCAATATGCTTTGATAAAAAAGAAAAGGGGTATCCATTTGAGTGCGGAAGGCACTACCCGTTGTAGGCGCGCCAAGGGTGAGGGATCGGGGTTAGGGCTGCTGTGAGGGAGGTCGCCCGAACCCGGTGGCTGCCTCCTGGGGGTAGAGGTGGCTTGCTCTTGGGTACGGAATTGACCACCAGCGAATGGTACGAAACGGGTCCAACCTGAACACCCTGCTCCAGAAGCCGGCGGAAGAGAAGTCCGCGGAACTCTGACTGTCGCCGGTTGAAGCGGAACGCGAACTCGTCGAGGTAGGCCTGAAGATGATCTCCCTCCACCGCACCTTGATGGGTGCCCAGCAGCCATCGCGGGGCGAGGCTGGCGATCCGATGCACACCCGGGAGGAGCACATGAGCGTGCACGCCAGAGCGGGCGACGTTGACCGGGCCGTGGACGTAGTCGGACCCGACCGCTGGGGGGTACGACTTCAACCCATCGGTCACCACCGTCGAGCCTGGCTCGATGGAGTCCCGCAAGAACGGGTCCAGTGAGACGGTCTTCGCGTTGGGGATCACCCGCAGGCGGCATCGCCCAAAGCCCTTGGGCTCATGTCGCTCGATGGCCACGGCAACGAGGACCTTCCCGGCGGCTCCTCGGCCCGGTTTCCCAGGGCGAACCCCGCCGAAGAGCGCCTCGTCCACCTCCACGACGCCGGCCAGCCGATCCCGGCCTGGCCGCACCAGCGCCAGGCGCCGCCGGTGCATGAGGGCCCATACCGTTTGATCGGAACCGAAGCCGAGGAGGCGATGGAGCGTGAGCGCGGCAACGCCGTTCTTGGAGCAGGTCATGGACCAGGCCACCGCAAACCACACGGTCAGCGGCGTGCGCGTCCC
>JAMIQD010000075.1:0-1955 GCA_035914755.1 Pseudobdellovibrionaceae bacterium
TCAGACGAAAATGATCCTGCAAAAGTTCATTCGAAAGATCGAGGTTGGAACGGAGTCAGTGAAAATCCACTGGATTGTCGATAGGGACCACTATCGGCGGGAATCGCAGCTCTCGGCCAGCGGCCAGGCCCCTTCAGGGGCTCATCGCCTGGAGTCTCATTTTTCCGAAAATTCGGGTTCGAATACTTTGACAGTTGGTGCCCAGAATAGGACTTGAACCTACACGCCTTACGGCACGGGCTTCTAAGACCCGCGTGTCTACCAATTTCACCATCTGGGCATACTGACTGGCAGCTTCTTGCTACCGATACTCTAAAATCATAATTCTATAAATTCTATTTGTCGAGCACGCAGGATCTATCTATTTCGCAGTTCCCTCTCCTGCATGAGACTTGTCGCAGCAGTTTTTGTTTATAACGATATCTCCAACCTTCCCGTCTCTCCCTGGCAACAAAACGAGCTGCCAGACATCTTCATCGTTCTTCCAGCCTTCGTTCAATAAATAGGCGGGGATCTGATCGTTCCAAAAGTAGCCCGTATGCTCGCCAAGTCGTTCGCGTACGACAGCCATCGCAAGCCCCTTCATCTGTTTTTTTCTCAATAGGTCACTCGCCATTTTGGCTCGCTCTTCAATCGAGGCCTCTTTGAAAAGAGCCGAATCAAAGATTCGTGAGCCCCACTTCTTCTCGGCCTCTTGTGCCGACAGCGTAGGTCCAACGACATGTGATTTAAGGTTCGCATAAGCGAACACCCCGCCCGCACTCACTACCCCTATTCCAATCAAAATGGCTAAAGTAACTCGTCTCACTTTAGGCGTCTCCTTGGGATATTTCCGGGCTTGAGGACAACCAACTTTTTTGTCGTCAAGGCCTACATTGCTTCGCTCTCGATCCCCTCAAGCGTACACTGGGTCCGCCTCTTCAGCAATTCAGCCGCTAGAATACCAGCGCGATTATTAGCTAGATCCATAGCTCGTCCTTGGTCAGAAGCCGGTAGGCCGGCCTCATGTGCATCAAGAAACTTCTGAGCTAACTCTGGGCCCAGCTCTTTTGTCAGCAAGGCTGCCCACGTAAAATGCCGAATAGCATCGCTCTCCGAGTCCGGTCTATCCACTTTGAAATGCTTCGAAATGAACCCCTGAGCGACATCCTTTTGTTTATAAACAACTAGCGCCTCTTGAGGGTACATTGCGACTAGACCAAGCTCATCTGCCGTAAGCCCAAAATAGTATGCGAATTGATTCAGTGAGGCCGGGGCACTCAAATCTAAACTGACTCCACAAAGACGGTCACAGTCGTCTGCACAGTCAAAAGTGCCCATATCAGTTTTGAGAGACGCGCACCTTAGAACACACCTCTGTCCTGATTCTTTAATTTTCGCCCTTCGAAACCACTCATCACATTCAGCTGTCGATGCGAAGCATTCAAACGAAAAAGCCATCACCGCAAAAGTGATGGCAACGCTCCAGCCCTGAATCGAAAAAGCAAGAGCGACGATCTCTTGAAGCTCTTTGCCGAAAATATCTTTCCGAACCGCCAACAGCTCTCCATACGACCGCCGGTTACGGCAGCCTACCTACTTCAATGTGCCCTTCGTCTCCGACAAAAGGAAATTGAACTCGCCAAATCCCAAAAGACCGCTATCGAAAACCTT
Source organism: Pseudobdellovibrionaceae bacterium (assembly GCA_035914755.1). GTDB lineage: Bacteria > Bdellovibrionota > Bdellovibrionia > Bdellovibrionales > Bdellovibrionaceae > JACMRP01. The sequence goes on from JAMIQD010000075.1 coordinate 1,654, forward strand.
ACCGGTCTTCGTATCGCCGGTCTCTGCGATTCCGCGCATAAAGCCGATCAACACGACCTTGCGCTCACCTGCGCGAGCCACAGCCTCTGCACTCAACGAGTCAAGAGCCGCCACAGGGACGCTGACCACCGCATTCTGTTTTGAAGCTTTCTGATCAAGGGCAACAGGTTGAACAACCTTGAAGTCCGGAGCGTAAACCACGAACTCCAAGTTTTTAAACTCAACGTAACCGCCCAAAACATTCACAAAACGACCAGTCAGCGGCATCGCCTCAAGAACCACCGCGCCCTGTTTTTCAACAC
>JAMIQD010000076.1:0-13659 GCA_035914755.1 Pseudobdellovibrionaceae bacterium
GCTCAAGGGAATAAATTCGGCAGAGAAAAACTATCGACAACTCTTGCTGTGCAGTGGATTTCCGGAGCCTTTTTTCGAAGCGAGTGAAAAATTTTATGGTCTTTGGAAGAGAACCCATACCGATCTCATTCTTCGTCAAGACATGATCACGCTTGAAAATATTCGTGACCTTGACGGCGTAGAAAATCTGGTTGAGTTATTGGCGCAAAGGGTGGGTTCTACAATTTCTATTCATTCACTAGCAGAGGATTTGGATCGTGACGATAAGACGATCAAGCACTGGTTGCAGGTTTTGGAAAGTCTTTATGTCGTTTTTCGTCTCCCGCCTAAGGCAAAAAATATAGCTCGTGGCATTAAGAAATCGAGCAAATATTATTTTTTTGATGTTGCTCGTGTTGAAAATGGAGAGGCGGCTCAACTCGAAAATCTCGTGGCACTTAGTCTTAAGAAAGAACTCGAATTTTTAGAGGATACTGAGGGGCTCGGATTTGCCTTGAGCTTTGCTAAGACCAAGGATAATAAGGAAATTGATTTTGTGATTGAACGCCCGAAAAAGAAGCCCCTTCTCATTGAAGTTAAGCTGTCTGATGCGACGCCAGCGAAAAATTTCGGCCAGTTCCTTCGTTTCTTTCCCCATGCTGAATGTATTCAGTTGGTTCGGCATCTGGATAGAGAGTTTTCGACCCCAAGTGGAATTAAGGTAGTTTCAGCGCTGTCATATTTAGAAAAACTTAATTTTCGCTGAAGTTCATCTGTCTCTAGGTAGTGGGGCTGCAGACATCTGTTGCGACTCTGCGAGCAGTGCCGTGGTTAGCAACGACGAAAACGAAAAAATGCTAAGCTGCATTTTCAATTTTCAGGCGCTTTCATTCCAAGAGCTGAGTGCGGATTGAAATTATTGTATCTCAATGCCAGTCATCGATCTTCTCTCTGGCATCTTCCAAGTACTTTGTACGCCAAGCAGGTCCCTTGATTTTTCTTAATGCAAAGAGCGAGTTTTTTTGGATTTAATTTCGTTTTCACCATTTTATAGTGGCGTTTGAGGTCGGTTGCGGTGCTGTCGATGAAAATTAGTCGCCGGTCGCGACAAATAGGTGCAAGAAAAATCGTTGGTTTAGCTTTTCCGAAGGACAATGGATTTCATCAGGGGCTCCTCATCGGGGAGTTCAAAATCGAGACAGCGGCCTGGTGATGATAAAATTGTGAAGTTGAATTGATTTTTAAGGCGCTGGATGTTTTTGATGAGATCCGCCATGGTCCATTTCTCGTAATTGGTACAGAACATCAGAAACCCGCCCTTACCAAGGCAGTACAGGCAGTGGACGAGCAGTTCTTCGTAATTTTTGCTAATACTAAAGGTGCCACTTTTAGACCTGCCAAAAGAAGGCGGGTCGCAAATGATGAGATCAAATTTTCTTTTGCGCTTTTTGGTGCCTTTTAAAAACAAAAGACTGTCTTGAAGCCAGAACTCATAACGGGGTTTGACCGGTTCATTGGACATGAGGGATTTGTAATCGAGCTTAGGTCTTTCTGCGGGAGCTTCCCCTGCTTTGGGAATCTCAAGGCCATTGATAGAAAAGTTTACTTTGCTCCACTCCAAGAAATTGGCACTTACGTCGACGGTAACAACTTCTTTAGCGCCGCCAAGCGCGGCATTGACACTAAAACCGCCGGTATACGAAAATAAATTCAGAACACTTTTGTCTTTGGCATTCTCGCGCACCCATTTGCGATTTTCTCGTTGATCAAGAAATAAGCCAGGGGAGAGGCCCGTGTCAGAGCGGCATTCGTATTTGACGCCATTTTCGGTGGAGATCCAACGCGGGTGTTCTGGGCTTGTCGGCCACAAGAGCTGGGCATTGGGGTCTTCTCCTCGATTGAGCATTTTACGCACAAAAAATTTCTTTTTAAATTTGTCGGCAATTCGCTTGAATCTAGCAAGATCTTTATCGTTTGGATCACTTTCTTTGTACCAGTAGACCCACAGGTGATCGCCAAACATATCAATGCGGTAAGAATCGATATCTTGGTGGCTAAGACGGAAACACTCGCTCGGCTGGGAGGCAAAGTCCAAAAGCCACTGCCGCTTTTGAAAGGCTTCGAGAATCATCAAGTCTTCTTGTTCGACACCGGGATTTAGTTCGAGTTCCGAAATCCAAACTGGGGGGTCAGATTCAAATTGATAGTGTTTGTTTTTATAATCAAAGGACAAACTAGAGGCATGCAGACACAGTCGATAAAAGGAAGTGCCATTATGGTCTTTGTCCCCAAGAACAGGAATGCCATTAGCTTCTGCATGCAGACGGATCTGGTGGGGCTTTCCGGTGACCGGTTCGGCGAGCCAGAGATCCCACTGAAGAAAGGTTTTTATTTTTTTGAACTTTGTTTTTGCGTTGAAAGGGCGTGTTGGAAGACTAACAAAGCTGCCTTTATCTTTTTCGATGGTCGATTCGTATTCAAAGGAGTCTAGCTGAATGCGATGGTCCGTCAAAAATAAATATTTTTTGTGGATCAAATGCTTTTCAAAAAGCGAAGAAATTTCGGCGGCAGCGATTTTGTTTTTTGCAAAAATAATGGCGCCTGAGGTTTCTTTGTCAAGACGATGAACGACAAAGAGCTCTTCTTTGAGCTTTTCAGAAAGAACTTCGACAAAACCTTTTTTGCCAATATCCGGCGAATGGGTATTAAAACCACTCGGTTTTTGCGCAAAGAGAAACGAATTAGAAGAAGGCTTCATGTCCCTAAGCGTTACATGGATTTGATTGTCGGTCACGGTAACTTTCTGTAGATTGGCCGCACATTTTAATCATCCGTGGAGGTTTCACAAGATGAAAGTATTCGCAAAAATCAGTTTATTTATTTTAACTCTCTCGGTCCTGTCTGGTTGCGGAATTCAATCAATCCCCCAGGGCAAGAATAACGTCGAGGCTACTTTGGCTGAGATCACCAATCAATACAAACGTCGAGCAGATTTGATTCCAAATCTAGTCAATGTTGTAAAGGGTTACGCCAAACACGAAGAGCAAACTTTGACCTCTGTCATCGAAGCTCGTGCGAAGGCCACGCAAGTAACTTTGGATCCAACAAAGATGACTCCAGAAAAATTAAAAGAGTATCAAGCGGCTCAGTCTGGTTTGTCTCAAGCCCTTGGTCGATTGATGGTGGTGTCTGAGCAGTACCCAAATCTCAAGGCTGATACTCAGTTTAGAGATTTGCAGGCTCAGCTTGAGGGCACAGAAAATCGCATCACAGTCGCTCGTCAGCGTTACATCGAGTCTGTACGTGATTTTAACAATCTTGTGACAGTTCCACCTACAAGTTGGACCAACTCGCTTTTTTATAAAAACGAAAAGATGCCACAATGGGATGTCACTGCTGACGAAAAGGGCGCGATAGAAAAACCACCTCAGGTTAACTTCTAGCAATGTCGAAGTTTCTTTTCGGATTTTTATTCTTATTCACTCATCTCGTCTGGGCGGCAGAATTTAAAGTTCCGCGCCTGTCGGGGCCGGTGATGGATGAGGTGGGGGTTTTGCGCCCCGAGCATCGCCGAGAACTAGAATCCGTGATTCGCGATTACAACTCCCAGGGCAAGGCCCAGTTGCAAGTGTTAGTGCTTGAATCTTTAGAGGGGCTTTCCATCGAAGAGGCTGCGATCAAGATTGCGGATGCCTGGAAGCTAGGAACTGCAAAAAAAGACGACGGCATTTTATTCTTGATTGCGCCGAACGAGCGCAAGGTGCGTATCGAAGTGGGGCAGGGGTTCGAAGGAGCTTTGCCTGACGTGCTTGCAAAGCGTATCGTGGATGATTCGGTAGTTCCGCTGTTCAAGGCTCGCGATATGTCGACGGGGATTGTGGTCGGTGTTGTCCAGATTATCAAAGCGATTGATCAGGAGTATGCAGATCAGAATTTACAACCGACGGAGCGGGAGCGTAAAAAAATTCCTGGCTGGGTCGTTATTTTAGTTCTGTTTTTTCTACTTTTTATTGGACGTTTTATGCCGAGATCCTCTTTCGGCGGCCGTGGGGGCGGAGGCTTCTATGGCGGCGGAGGTTTTGGAGGAGGCGGCGGCGGAAGCTGGTCTGGTGGCGGCGGCGGATTTAGTGGAGGGGGAGCCTCGGGCTCTTGGTAACGATGTCAAAGCGATGGGTCAAAAAATATATAAGTGAAAAGGAAGCCTCCGAAATTTCTCAAGCTGTGGCTCAGGCGGAAGCCGGCACGATGGGGGATATTGTGCCGATGATTGTGCGCCGGAGCTCGGCGGTTCGCCATGTTCCTGTTATTCTATCCTTATGTTTCTGCTTGTTGTTTTTGGGTTTTGAGCTTCTAGGCGTGAGTGGTTGGTATTTAAGTGATCTGGTGCCTTTACTGACAGCGCATTGGGGTTTTCAGTTAGGGTTCTTGAGTAGCCTCATTGTTCTAGCGTGGTGGCTCTCGCATTTGCATCCGGTGCAGCGTTTACTGACCTCGAATATTGACGAAATTGAGCAGGTTGAAAAGCGGGCCCAGCTCGAATTCTTTTTGCAAAGACTGAATCGCACGACCAGAAAAACCTCGGTATTAATTTTTGTTTCGGTCATGGAGCGCAGGGCCGTCATATTGGCCGACGAGGGGCTGGCCAAAAAGCTCCCCGCAGCGGTGTGGAATGAAGTTCTAGCCCCCCTATCGGCCTGTCTCCGCGACGGTCAGTGGGGAAAGGGCTTCCAGGACGCCATCCGGCGCAGCGGAGACCTCTTAAAATCCCATTTTCCCGCAGAAAGTGGATTATCTGCTGGCGAAATAAGCAATCAATTGATAATTAAAGATTAAATCTCACGCCGCATAGTTTCTTCCCTCTGAAGAAAAGATGCGTTAGTTTCTGAAACCTCACCGTGCGGCCGTAGCTCAGCTGGATAGAGTACTTGGCTTCGAACCAAGGTGTCGGGAGTTCGAATCTCTCCGGCCGCACCAAACTTCTTTTTGAGATTATCCAAATAACTCAAGAAATTTAATTGTTTAGGTATCTTTGAATTCCTCTCTTGCTGTTTAATTAACTATATGGTTAAATAACCAAAAGGTAACTTATGGATCAGCTCTCAATGACATTTCAAGCCCTTTCGGACCCTACTCGTCGGTCCATACTTGAGCGCCTTTCAAGGGGTAGCGCATCTGTTTCAGAGCTTGCAGAGCCATTTGATATGAGCGGCCCAGCAATCACGAAACACTTGAAAGTTCTAGAACGCGCTGGACTCATTACAAGAGAGAAAGAAGCACAATTTCGTCCTAGCAAATTAAATGGCGCCCCTCTTAAAGAAGCCCAAGTCTGGATGGAGAAGTACAGAACTTTTTGGGAACAAAGCTTTGATCGACTGGAAGTCTACTTAGATTCAATAAATTCTAAAGATAAAAAAAAGAAAAGGGAAAGATATGGTCGCAAAAAACAAGCCGAATGAACTTTCGATTACTAGAATATACAACGCAAAGGTCGAACAAGTGTGGGACGCTTGGGTCGATCCTAAACAGGTTGCTCAGTGGTGGGGACCTCGAGGTTTCACGCTGACCACAAAGCGTAAAGATGTAAGAACTGGTGGTGATTGGCTTTATACAATGCATGGGCCAGACGGGGTTGATTGGCCCAATCACACAAAATTCTTGGAAGTCGAAAAATATAAATGTCTTGTTTATGACCATGGTGGCTTTGAAGATAAACCCCCAATGTTCCGCGTGACGGTTTTATTTTCTGAAGCCAAAGGTAAAACAAAAATGGAAATGACAATGAGTTTTGCTAGTGCAGAAGTTCTCGAGCAATCCAAGAAAGTCATTAAAGATGCTGACGGCAATTCAACCTGGGACAGGCTCGCTGAGTTTTTAGAAAGAGAATCAACTGGCAAAGAGAAATTTGTCATTAACCGATCTTTTGATGTCGATCTTGATACTATGTTTAGTGCTTGGACTGATCCGAAGCAACTCGTAGCATGGAGTGGTCCCGTTGGTGCTCGAACTGAATACATTAACGTCGATATAAGAACTGGCGGTAAGGCTTTTTATCGGATGCCCTTTGGCGATAGTGTGATCTACGGCAATGTTCACTATCTAGAAGTAAAACGCCCTGACCGATTGGTCTACATTCAACAGTTTGCCAATGCCGATGGCAGTCCTGGGTGCCATCCATTAGCTCCTGAGTGGCCACAAAGCATGCTAACAACAATAATCTTTTCTGAAGAGGGAAAAAATCGAACTCGAGTCACTCTCGAGTGGGAAGTCAGCGGTGAGTGGGCTCAAGCAGGGATGGACATGTTTATAAATGGTAAAAAGAGTATGTCACAGGGATGGGGCGGATCTTTTGATAAACTTGAAGAGTATCTAACTAGAACCTAAAAAATGACCTTGTTATGAGTACGTAGTTTGCCAATGGCAATCTACGTACTCTGAGCACGCAGTTCGAAACTCCTCAAGCTGGCCACTGCAAAAGTATAAGTTGATTCTTTTCTACTGTGGCCCAACAAGTTTGCAGGCAATCTCAGTCGCAGCTGCATTGATGTGAGCGGTCTGTACCAAGGAGCCATCAAGGGCGACGTAGGATTTTACTTGAATAATGTCGGTGCCAGATTGAACTTTAAAGGCCACCACTTCGTAGTCAAAGTTTTTATAGTATTTGCCAGCTTCTACAAAGGTGTAGGTGCCAGAATAGTTCTGTGTTCCCGAGATTGAAGAAGGTACTTTTTCGCCAGAGGCCTCAAGGAGCCCAGATAGTTTGCTTGATTCTGATATGCTGAGGGTGCCAGCGATAGAGATTCCGTCGCCCTCACAGTCGATTTGTATCTGCTGTGTTGCGGCCGCATTAACCGATGCCAAAGTAGCTATTGTTACGAGTGCTTTACTAAAAATCTTCATTTTGTTTTCTCCAGAGTTAAGTTTTTGCCGCTGATGAGAGCCGATAGCAAGTGATTTTCTATTTAGACCAAGCGCTGGCGATTTGAGTCTTGGCGAGTGCTTTAATTTGCTCTCACCCGCCTTTTTGCAACTTTTACCGCCCCGAAAAATGGGACCACGGACAAATAGCGCAACGCGTGATTGAAAGATTGGCCCTTGTCGAACTCTCAATAAAGCGACACGCGATATTGATTCAAATATTGAAATCATCGATGCCGTTGATTTGATTAAGACGGAATTCGTTGAATTAAGTTAACGTTGTTACATTGTCCTCATGGTTTTCAAAGTCCGCAGTCCTGAGCTCTTAGCAGCGAACTGATTGTGTACCCTACAGAGAATTCTGAGATTTTCAATTTTGTGTAGGCCCCCTAGGGCTAGGGCCTTTACGTGGTCCACCTCGAGTTGATGTTTTCCGAAGCACCGCCTTCCAGTTTTTGCGTCCCTATATTCGCAAGCGTGATGCGCCTTCGTCAGAAGATAACGTTTTGTTTTTATGGAGATCGTTGGGCGATAGGGCTCAGGTCTGTTTTTTTTCGTAGCGGTGTTGTTTTGCGGTACTTTTGTTTCTGTATTGCTTGTGGACTTTCCCAATCGAGATTGATTGAACTTTTTCGCAAGCTGGGTGAGGACCTCTGCCCAACTTGCATCGGGGCATTGGTGTGAGAGCAATGCCTGAGCTTGCTTCAGAGTTTCAAACTGCTCGCGAGTCAAAGTGATTTCTATGCGGACGGAGTCGTTTTTTTGGGGTCTTATAAATTCGTGAGTTTTTGGCGAGTGATTGAATTCACTAGTCAGGATTTTTTCGCTCTCAAAAGTGCTTTTGCATTCCATTGTAGTTAGAACTTCAGTGATTTTCTGCGAAGTGACCGTGACACCTTTTTTCTTTTCTTCTTTAAGGCATTTCTGCACCTGCGTGAGCTGCGAAAGATTGAGGGCTCCGGATTCGAGTTTCTCTGCAATATCAGGAACCGTCTTTAAAAGACGGGCCGCCTGAATGCGCCGATAAGCTGCGGACTCGCTGTAGTGCAGGGCTTTTACCAGATAAGCGTAAAGACTTTCAAAGCCCATTTTGAGATGCAATCCCCGGGACTCTACTTCATTGAGATGAAGTAAAATCACGTGGGTGATTTTACGTTCGGTACGGGCGAGCTTTTCGAGTCTGAGGTTGAGTTCTTCGTTTGAGATCTTTTTGAAGTCCATGTGCGTTCTCCTGCTAAAATTCAGAAGGAATATATCACAAGATTTTGAACGTGATTTTTGCTGTTTTTCATAGGTAAAAGTGATTCTTGTGTGGTCGAACTACAGAGCTGTATAGGATTTAATAGCCCAATAGAAAGGTGAATGCCAGCAATGCAGCTCCGATCGCGCATTCAAAAATAAATCTCTGTTGCCGACTTCCTGTAATCGAGCAAAACATCCGCAAGAGAAAAATTACTATCAGCGAAAAATAATTCAAAAATGCTGCGTTGTTTATTCGAAGCGGGGTAAGCTCACTCACTCATGATCGCCGTGTCCCTCGGAGATTTGAGTCGTCTTGAGACTTTGTTGCTATTGAGTTTGAGAGCTAATTGTGTCGATGCATATTTATGGCGCACCTCGGAGTGCGTTTTGTCCCCACTCACCTTGGTACGAGGAATGCAATGAGAACCATCAAGTTGCTAAATGTAACCACTTATGGGGAGGAAATAAATATGAAGGCATCTTTACTTGTACTCGGGTTGTTCGTTTCATTTTTGGGGCAAGCACAGGCTCAGCAGGAGGTGCGGGACCAGAGCGCGATAAATACTTCTGACAATCATTTCGCGGACCGTAACGATGGCTTTGAAGGCGGCGGACCAAGTTGGGGACCCGGACGCGGGCCAGGAAGAGGACCGGGACGCGGGCCAGGGTATGGTCCTGGACATGGCCCAGGCAGAGGTGATCATGGCAGACCTGGGTATCCACCACCACCCCCTCCACGAGCTGACTACTACTTCGAAACTATTTACTGCGGTCCTTATGGCGGCAGATATACGCAATGTCGTTTTGACCCAAGATTCGTAACCAACATCGAATTCACAGGTCAGGTCTCTAACACCCGCTGCGAGTATGGCAGGAACTTTGGAATTGAACGGGATTTTGTCTGGGTTCAGGACGGATGTAGGGCGCAATTTAGAATTACTCGTTACTACTAATTTTCGAAAGGCAGATTCGTATTGCAGGTCAGGGGAGTTTCAAAGCTCCCCTGATTTTTTTATTTGGCTTTGGGCGCATCGAGTTCTTCGGGAACCTCAGGAGCTGGCGGGTGTTCGCAAGAAACTTTAGAGCTAGCGTTGAGGGCTTCTAAGACAATACTGGAGCCCGCACTAAGAATAAGATCTGCGCCCTTCTCTTTGTATTGCAAAAGCTCGCTTCCTGAGTCAGCGATATCAAGCTCGGTGACACAAGCAATTCGAAGAGCAAGGGATTCTTGAGCCGCGCCGGTGGCAGTGTTGAGCCTTATTGGATATTCTTGCGCCTCATTGCCGGCAACAAGGGTCACGCTGGTGGAGTCTTGCTCTGAGGACTCTGCGGTGGAGGTATCTTTTTTATTTGTTTCTAAATTATTGGCACAGAGAATATGCAAAATCTCGCTAGGAATTAGCAGGGGGGTATTGCGGTTTTGATTTTTTATCTTGGGTCTATCTATTTGAGAGCCTTGACCAACAACAATTTGCGAACCAACAAGAAGTTTAAGAGTAAGCTTGTCTGACCCGATATTGTCTTTACTCAATTGATTCACACAAAGAAGATTTGCAGGAATTCCTTTTTTTTGCACCAAAATCGTTCGTTGCTGTTGCTGCGGAGGGAGCATTTTAACTTGATCTATGGTTTTTTGTTGTGGAGAGGTGTCCTGCTGCCCCTGGCCTTCGTTCTTTTTGTCGCTCGGTTGAGGGCCGCTAGTGGGGGGAGCAATTCGTCCCTTTAAGGCGACGTTCGACTTTTCTCCGCAGGCCGAAAAAAGCAATGCAGAGCCGATAGAAATTAAAAGAATCTTTTTCATATGTTTTCTCCGATTAAAGCTCTCTTGTCTTCAAGTTTGAGGCCAAGGCCCTCGACCTTGAGGAGGATTTGATCCGTCTAAACACTAGACAAGGAGCATTTTTGAGACCTCCCTTTGTCCAAATGAGCAGCCATCAAGAGGCCCTCAATTGACATCAAAATCCGCGACTTTATAAACTAGGAATATCTAGGGGGAACTCACATGGGTCCAGCATGGAAGCGTTTTGGTTTTATCTTAATAGTGAGTTGCGCTGCTATTTCTTGCACCGTAGAAACGACGAAAAGTGGTTCTGGAGGCGGCTCTCCGACGACTTCAGAAACGGCGGGTTCACCACTGTATATTGAGGTGTCTACTTCCTATGGCTCGGATTCTAACACTAGTGTTACTTGGGGTTCTTGCTATATCGATCCAACGACAGCTATTACGACAAAGGCCTGTGATGTTAGGGTTCCTGAATTAGTGCTATTTCACTCTAAAGTGACTTTTAAAATTGGCACTACCGGGACAAGTAGCTGTGAACATGTGGCTTTTTCTCCTTACTACTTTAGGCGGTCCTCTAGCGCCACGTATGCCCCCTTCGTGGGAGCCGCAGGTGGAGATCTTGTTGACTGCAGCGACTCTGATGAGCAGAAGTGTTGGGGCGGCGTTGCGGCCGCTATTGTGGGAGCTGGCTTTCCCAAGAGTCGCGGGGTCTATTTTTTACCTAAAGTTGTAGAGTCACAATCTTATACTGTAGATTCCGTGAATGATCGTCGTATGGCTGATGCGGCAAGTGATCGCTCGTTTAAAACAAATGTGAATGTGGCAAATAATTTGGCAACAGGAGCGCGAGCGACGCCGATTAACAATGCAAACCTTGAGTACGAGGCGACGGAGTTTCAAGATTACGAAGTCACTTGTTTCGACAAATGGTTTGAAACCAAGTACAGTCTCACCCTGACATTGGGTGACGATGACACCGATGGCACTCCGTCTTCGACAGATCAAAAATATGATTGGGGCGACTAAATTTTTGCAATTGTAATAAATGCCCCTGTCGTTCCTTGAACGAATGGGGAGATTTTGCAAAAAGTTGCTTTAAAACTCCACAAACTCCCGTAGGTTTTTGATTTTGTTAATTTTACAGTGATTTGGCATATTGTGTCACGCGGTCTTTTGCGGTATAACCTCTTCTCGGTAATAAACGAAAAATTGAAATTGGGGAGGCTTCCAGCTGTGACTGACTCTAACGGGACAAATCCAAACGTGATTGAAGAAGAATTGATGGACGAACTCGACGAGGACCTCGATGAGGATCTTGATGGCGAGGAAGCAGAAGATGAGTTTGCTGATGAAGTGTTAGCGGCTGAGGCTCTTGAAGGGCAGTTGGGCCAAAATGCATTGAATCCTCTGAGCGAAGAAGAAGATGATCTCAATTTAGATGAGATCGAAAACATTCTTGTTCTTGCTGAGGACAAATATCCACGATTCACTCTGGCTAAGAACAAAGCTCGCTTTTTACGAATGGTAAGCTGGTATCGTGGCAAAGAAGAGTGGATTGAAGTGGCGCCACTCAGTGGCGTGACCAAGCTTTTCAAGCAACAAACAAAAGAACTCGAGGGCATTCGCTCTTCGAAGCTTGATTATGAGATGGAACTTGAGACAGGAACTCTGACTCCCTCTCAAAGATCTTATCGCCGTGATGAGCTGAAGATGTGCCGTGTTCAAGAGAAGATGGCAGTTCATTTGATATCAAAGCTTCAGGTAAAAATTAAGTCTGGTCGTCGATAACAGACTCTCAAAGAGGCGATCAAAGAAAAAAGGCTGACAAATGTCAGCCTTTTTTTTGCCCTTTTTGGGCACTTGTCTAGGGGTTGGATGGCCAAATGTCCCTGTAAGTCTTCGTATTCGTTTTTAGCAGTGGCATGTGTTCTGCTTGTAGTTGCAACGTGGAACGTAAAGCATATTTAAACCTTATTTTAAGTGGCCTGTTTTTAGTCTCGTGTGGACCTAGCGGATTCTCAGAGCCGCTTTCTAGCGTGAGAGCAATCCCGCGCTCAACCTATGTGCCACCGGCTCCCCAAAAAAGCCGCGTAGGAAACTACGAATACTATCAAGGAGCCTCGCAAGTTTCGAATTTGAGTTTTTCAATTGAGTCGGCAACTCGCAAGAGTCGGTTGCAAGGAGACTTAACTCTTCAGCCGAGTGATGGTTCTGAGAAGATAAATATTCAATTTGATTTGCAAGGCAGTATTGACGATGCCTATTCGGGGCTGATGCGCCCCGTGGACAAAGAGGCCTTGGCGCGTAAACAAATTGAGGTGGGTGCGAAGCTTACATGCTTGTACACGGATTGCTCTGACTCCTTCGTCGATATTTACGTTCAACATAAGGGCATTTTTTATCATCATCAAGTTGTAGTGCAGGGAGTTCAAAATAACCTTGGCAAGACTCCGGAACCGCAAAATGGAAAAGAAGCTGAATCAGAACTAGACACTGAAAATGAAATCGAATCAGATGCTGGAGAGGTTCATACCCACGATGACACGGCAGATGGATATTATATTGGGACAAAAGAAGCAGACCTTAAAAATCTCTTTTCAGAAGAGAAACCTACGGTGACCCCTGAGCCAGAAAAAGAATCTACGAATAAGAAAGACGACGCAAAAAAAGAAGACAAGAAAAAAGCACCTAGCACACAAGAGCCTCCGCCTGAGAAAGCTGCTGAGCCCAAAGACATTGGTTATACAGGGCAAGCGATTGGCAAACCTTTCCGAGGTCGTTTGGCTCAGGCTGTAGACGTGCTTCTCTATACACGACAACATTCGAGCCCTGGTTTTCGAATTTTGTATCCAAGCCGAGGAACTCATTACGGGACCAACAGCATGTTAGGGCTTCTCGCTCACATGGGGTACTTTAGCCAGAAATATGTCAATGGATACGTCCTCAGTGTTAATGCAATTTCGGCAAAAAATGGCGGGTATTTGCAAGGGCATCAATCGCATCAGACGGGTCTTGATGCGGACATTGCATATTACTTTGACAGTAATGAGCTGCAAACAAAATTCGCATCGGCAGTTGTCGCAGGCAAACCTCGCAAAGAGTGGATGGTCGCGGATCAGTGGGGACTTTTTAAATACGCAGTGAAGAATACAAGTGTTGACCGTATTTTTATAGCAAGTTCACTAAAGAAATCACTTTGTGAATTCGCGAAAAAAAATGGAGAGCTCGACAACTCAAAAACTGAAAGCGACGCATTTCAGACCTTAAGGCGATTAAGCCCCGAAAGATCACATGCCGATCATTTTCATGTGCGTGTTCGTCAGGATTGTCCTCAGAACGAAGCGCGATGTTTTCAGATGGTCGCCCCGCCAAACGTCACCAATTGTGGAGCCTAAGGTCCTGGGCTCTTCCTAAAGTGGGCCTCTGTGCAAGTGTCAAAATGAGACAATATAAAACCAAAGTCTTATTGAGAGCTTAAACTGTCTCAAAATATTTTTTTAATCCCCCCTTAATTCTCACGATGAAACGCCGATACGATAAAAGTGAATCAAACGTGAACGTTTAACGTATCAATAGGGAGGACGACAATGTCTCGTACAATAATGATTTTGGTAAGTGAAAACCCTGAGGCGATCGAGAACGCCAAGAAGCACTCAGAACAGCAGGAGGTGGCTTTGCAGGTCTATTCACCGATCCAATGGCGTGAAGGGATGGAGTCTCCATTCTTCCGTCAACAACTG
>JAMIQD010000077.1:0-14971 GCA_035914755.1 Pseudobdellovibrionaceae bacterium
CCGTATCGAGCTTGGTAGAAAGATGGCAGCGACGGTGAGAGAGCGCATGAAAAAAGACAATATACATTTTGATGTTGTCGCGCCTGTTCCAGAAACAGCAAGAACTGCGGCAATTGCTCTTGCGGAAGAACTCGGGGTTCCTTACCGCGAAGTTCTCATCAAAAATCGCTATATCACTCGGACTTTTATTTTAGATACACAAGACAAGAGAGAGCAGGCAGTGCAGTTGAAGTTGGCCCCGGTTTGTTCTGAAATCAAGGACAAACGAGTTTTATTGGTCGACGATTCGATTGTGCGGGGTACGACCTCAAGAAAGCTGATTGAGCTGGTGCGAACAGCAGGGGCTAAAGAAGTGTATTTTGCTTCGACTTGTCCTCCGATCAAGCATCCCTGTTATTACGGAATTGATTTTCCGATGGAAAATGAGCTTTTGGCCCATAACAAATCCCTCGAGGCGATCGAGAAAGAGCTCGGTGCCGATGGTGTTATATATCAAGAGGTGAGTGCGTTAGAAGAGGCTCTATTTCCTGATAGAAAAATCACTCCTTGCATGGCCTGTCTGACTGGCGAGTATCCGACCGCCACGGAGGGTGTAAACGATTTAATCAAAACTAGAAACGAGGATCGGTGTGCCTACAAATAGATTTAGCAAGAACGCGCTTATGTATGAGGGGTCCGTTAAGCGAATATACTCTTCAGGTGCGTCTTCTGAGTCGGCCACTGAAAACTTGCTGTTCGAGTTTACCAATGATTATTCTGTATTTGACTGGGGCAAGATGCCTGACACGATTCCCCACAAAGGGCAAGCGCTCGCTAGGTTGACCTCGAGTTTGTATGAAAAGTTAGAGAACCCTAAAGAGTGGCAAAGGTTCTCAAAGATTAAAAAAATTCCGTCTGATCTTTGCGAGAAGGGGCTGTTGACCCACTATAGGGGCTTTGATCAAGATTGTACCTTGTTGGTGCAAAAAATTAATATTCATCGTCCGCAAAAGATGACTGAAATGGGCCGCGAGTATTATATCTATCCGCAAAAAATGCAGCCGCCCTATTTGATACCCCTCGAGGTCGTTTTTCGTTTTGAAGTCGGGGCCGGGAGCTCTCTCACAAAACGACATCCCGAATACCCATCAGGTCATCAGTTTGATCCGCCGTATGTTGAGATGTTCACAAAGCTAGAAGAGAAGGACAGACCTTTAGAATCTGTAGAAGCACTTGCAATGAGTGGTCTCTCTTCTGAAAAATTTCAGGAGATGACTCAGAAAACTGCCTTGGTCGCAGAGATTTTAAAATTCTGGCTTGCTGAAAAATCGATTCGTTTAGTTGATGGTAAGTTTGAGTGGGGCCTTACTCAAAAGGGTGAGCTCATGTTAGTTGATGCCATTGGTCCAGATGAGCTTCGCCTCGAAAAAAATGGCGTGCAATTGTCAAAAGAAGTCTTGCGTGATTTTTATCGTCAGACGGTATGGTATCAAGAAGTAGAACACGCCAAAGAAAATCACATCACAAACTGGAAAGCCCAGGTTTCTGAGCCGCCGCCTCTTCCTGAAAAACTTAAAAATTTGGTCAGTCAAATGTATCAGTCTCTTGTTGATGAGATTCTTGATCAAGATAAGTTTTCTTGTCTCCCGCTAAACAGTATCACTGAGGAGCTCAAATGCAAGTCATGGTGATAGGGGCTGGAGCTCGCGAACATGCCATTGCTTGGAAGCTTTTGCAATCAGAGCGCGTTCAAAATTTAACTCTGGTGCCAGGCAATGCAGGCGCCCTCGAGCAGTTACAAACGCAGTTTCCGAATAAGAACATTCAACTTTGGTCAGACTCCACAAAAGGTGGCGAAGCCTTGCAAGCTCTCGCAAAAAAAACAAAATTGGCCAGGTTCGATTTTGTTATCGTCGGCCCAGACAACGCTCTTGCTGACGGGGCTGTGGACGCCTTTACCGCAGAAGGGATCAAAGCTTTTGGCCCCACGCAAACGGCCGCACAGCTAGAAACAAGTAAAATTTTTGCTAAACACATCATGCGAGCGGCCAAAGTGCCGACGGCTGAGTTTTATGAAGCATTGTCAGTATCAGAGGCAGAGAAGATTCTCAGAGGCCTAAACTGGGCTGTCAAACAATGGGTGATCAAGGCCGATGGCCTTGCCCTTGGCAAAGGTGTCGAGATTTGCGAAACACTCAGTGAAGCCTTAAAAGCGCTCACTCGTCTTCATCAGTTTTCAAATTCTTTTGTCATCGAAGAGCGCCTTTCTGGAAAGGAACTTTCTTGGTTGGCTTTCTGTGATGGTGAAAACTGCTCGCTCTTTCCTCCTGCGCGAGATTATAAAACTTTAACCTCTGATCCATTGAGCCCCAATACTGGGGGAATGGGAGTGGTGTGTCCGATTCCTCTTGCTGAAGAGTCCCTTCGCGCGCAAGTTCAGCAACAAGTTTTTTTGCCAGTCATGCGCGAAATGAAAAAAAGGGGAACACCCTATAAAGGCATTTTGTACGCTGGTTTGATGGTCAAGGGGGACGATTTTTGGGTTCTAGAGTTTAACGCCCGTTTTGGTGATCCCGAGGCTCAGGTTTTATTACCCTTGATGAGCGGCGACTTGCTTGAGTGGTGTGAGGCCAGTGTTGAGGGAAAGCTTCATGAAAAAGGGCCTCAAGTTCCTTCGACTTCAAAAAAAGCTGTTTATGTTGTGGCAGCAGCTCCTGGGTATCCGGCGGCGCCTTCTCTTGGCGGAGAAATTAAAAATTTTACGAGCTGGATAAAAACTCATCGCGGTTTTTTTGCTGGAGTTCAAAAAAGCCCTCAAGGGGAGTGGAAGACATCAGGTGGTCGCGTTTTCGGCGCCCTCGGTCTCGGCGACTCGATTGCACAAGCGCGAGGGGCGGCACTTGAGAACCTGCAGTTAATTTCTTTTGATGGAATGCAAGTGCGAGAAGGAATTGGAAGCGAATGGAGCTAAAACCCATTTCAAAAATTGCAATATTGGCTTCAGGCAGAGGTTCCAACTTTGAAGCCATTGCCAAAGCTGTCGCCACTGGAGATTTGCCAGCAGAAATTGTACTGGTTGCTTCAGACAAACAAGAGGCTCCCGTTTTAGAAAAGGCCAAAGCCAAAGGTCTTCAGACTCTTATCCAAAAAGACCAGGGGCTTTTATTGGAAGCTCTCAAAAATGCACAAGTTGATTATGTCGTGCTCGCTGGCTATATGAGAATCTTACCGAAAAATTTTATCGCGGCCTTTGCGGATCCTCGAGGTTTTTCGCGGATTGTAAATATTCATCCGTCATTACTTCCTGCCTTTCCTGGCCTCGATAGCTATAAAAAAGCCTTTGAGTCAGGAGTTAAGTTATCAGGGGTTACAGTGCATTTTGTTGATGCAGGGATGGACACTGGGCCGATCTGTGCTCAAGCAAGTTTTGTTATTTCTGATTGTAAAACCCTAGAAGAGGTTGAAGCTCGGGGGCATGCTATCGAGCATGAGCTTTATGCAAAAACTCTCAATTGGATTTTGAGAAATGAATTCAAAATCAACGAACGAGGAGGACGACTTCATGTTCAACCGTACTGAGGTGATTCTGAAAAATGAATTGCAGGACCCCAAAGGTTTATCCCTCCATAGTAAAATAAGAAAATGGAATGCGCTTCTCGGCGAAAAAATACACTCGATTCGAGTGGTGGATGTTTTCTGGTCTCAGTTTGAAGGAGAGCAGAACGAGTTCGAAGCGGCAGCGGCCGATATTTGGTGGGATTCTGTCATTCAACAGAGAGACTTTCCTGTCGGGGATTGGGTTGTTGAAAGGGAGTATCATCCCGGAATGACGGATAACTTAGGGCACACCGGACTTGAAGCTTTAGAGATTTGCTGCCGCAGACCACTTGTTAATAGCAAAGTTTTTTCAGGTCAGGCCTATGTCTTTATTGGGCCAGAGCTCAGCAAAGAAGAAGTGACATCGATTACTGAGAGTTTGATTTCGAACTCTTTAATTCATCGACACCGTATTTTGTCAAACGAGGAATTTAAAGCCTATCCTCGCTTTGAGTCGTCAACACTTGCTGAGAAATTTGTGCAACAAAGAAGCATCGTAGTTAAAGCTCAACAGATTGTCTTGAGCTTGATGACTGAGAATGAACTTTTAGAGTTTAGTAAAAAGAATCTTTTGTCGTTGAACTTAACAGAAATGCAAGCCATTCAAAACTATTTTAAGTCAGAGAAGCGTGAGCCTACGGATGTTGAAATTGAGATTTTAGCGCAAACGTGGTCAGAGCATTGCAAACACAAAATTTTTGCAGCCGACGTCGACTATTCAGAAGAAACGTCTAGCCAGACAACAGATCGAGTTTTAATTCCGCAAAAAATTTCTGGTTTGTTTAAAACGACGATTGCCGGGACTACTCAAGAAATTCCCAAGCCGTGGTTGTTATCGGTCTTTAAAGACAATGCTGGAATAGTTGCTTTTAGTGACGAAGAGGCCTTGTGCATTAAAGTTGAAACTCACAACTCTCCATCGGCTCTAGATCCCTTCGGCGGAGCGATTACAGGAATTGTTGGTGTGAATCGCGATATTTTGGGTTGCGGTTTTGGTGCGAAGCCAATTTTTAACACGGATGTGTTTTGCGTCGGTCCTCTTGATATGAAAACTCAGCTACCACCAGGAATTATTCCGCCGGCTCAGCTTCTTGAGGGAATTCGCAGTGGAGTTGAGGCCGGTGGCAACCAAAGTGGAATCCCGACCGTCAATGGAGCTTTGTATTTTGACTCGTCTTTTATTGGCAAGCCACTAGTGTTCTGCGGGTCCGGCGGTATTATGCCGCGTAAAATTGCTGAAAAGTTTTGCTATGAAAAACAAATCGAAGCCGGGGACCTCATTTGTATGGTTGGGGGGCGTATTGGCCGAGATGGCATTCATGGCGCAACTTTTTCTTCGTTAGAAATGACAGAGTCTATTCCTTCAAGCGTTGTTCAACTTGGAGATCCCATCACTCAGCGCCGTATGACTGATTTTTTACTTGAGGCCAGAGACCGCGGTTATTATCGAACTTTGACTGACAATGGTGCTGGCGGTTTGTCTTCATCCGTTGGCGAGATGGCCGAGCTCGCAGGAGGAGCTCGCATGGATGTGTCCTTAGCAAAGACCAAGATGCCGGGTTTGAAGCCATTCGAACTGGTGATTAGTGAGTCCCAAGAGAGAATGACCGTTGCCGTCCCTCCTGCGAATAAAAAAGATTTCTTAGAGCTTGCGGCAAGGCGGGGAGTCGAAGTCAGTGTTCTCGGAGAGTTTACAAATTCTGGTCGCTTCGAAATATTCTATGCTGAAGACAAGGTTGGCGACCTCTCGCTCGAGTTCTTGCACAAAGGCGCTCCGACATTGAAACTTAAGGCGCATTGGCAAGAAAAGAGCTTTGCGAAAGAATCTCTAGAGCGGGATCAAAAACCATTTCAAACTCTCAGCGATCTGTTGCAGCGTCCAAATATTCGGAGCAAAGAGAGCATGATTCGGCAGTATGACCATGAGGTGCAGGGCCGATCTGTGATCAAGTCTCTGCAAACTTCAAAAGCCAAGAAATCAACACCAAACGATGCGGCAGTGCTTGCGATTTCTCACGACAAATCAATCGGCGTGGTGGTTGGTTGTGGACTGGCCCCTCGTCTTTCTCAGGTGGATCCTTATATTATGGCTCAGGCCGCGGTCGACGAAGCCATTCGAAATTTATTATGTGTGGGGGCGGAGTTTTCGTTAACAGATGAGACGTTGTTGTCATTGATAGATAATTTCTGTTGGCCAGATCCAGTTGATGATCGCGAAAAAATGGCGGCCTTGGTGAGGACCTGTTATGGACTTCGCACTGCCTGTTTGGAACTGAAGACGCCTCTGATTTCTGGCAAAGACAGTATGAAGAATGATTACCGAGGAACTCACAATGGGGAGCAGATCAAAGTTTCTGTGCTACCGACGCTGCTCGTGACGGCCATGGGGAGAATACCTGATTACCGAAGATCGCGGTCTGCAGATTTTAAACAGGGCGGAGATCGCATTTATCTTTTAGGGCCGGATCAGCTTGGTCTCGCTCAATCAGAGTGGCATTGTCTTAGGTCGGAAATTCCGCAAACAGCGCTGACAGTCGCTAGACCCAACTGGAAAGAGGCTTTGCCTTTGTATGAGTGGTTAGGATCTTACGAAAGCAGTGAGTACCTTCGCTCTGTCCATGATCTGAGCGATGGAGGCCTGCTCGTGGCTGTGGCTGAGTCTTGTTTTGTAAATAATCTTGGTGTGAATTTTGATTCTCGCTTTGATTTGCAAAATGTTCAGCAAGTCTTTGGCGAAGGCTTTCATCAGTTTATCGTCACAGTGCCAGAGCGCCAATTCACTGACGTCGAGGCTCTTTGGACTCAAAGAAAATTGCGATTTGTTCCTGTCGGGGTGGTTACCGAAGTTCCAGAACTCAGCTGGAAAGCTGAAAGGGTTTCGGTTGCGGATCTCTATCAGTCTTGGAGCAGGGAGAGCCTATGACAAAAGCATTAGTTCTAGCGGGTGATGGTATTAATTGCGAACAAGAAATGGCCTATGCCGCAAAAAAGGTTGGGTTTTCTGTCGATATTGTCCATATCAATGACTTGATTCAAAAAAAGTTTTCTCAAGAGGATTTAAAGAAAAATTATCAAAGCTTGTTTTTGCCAGGGGGTTTTTCGTTCGGGGATCACTTGGGATCAGGGAGGATTCTCGCTCTGAAATTAAAAAAAGGCCTCGCTTGGGATTTGAACAACTTTGCAGCGAATGGCGGCGTAGTTCTTGGGGTTTGCAATGGTTTTCAGGCCTTGATTGCAATGGGTGTTTTTGGCAAGAATGTCTCGATCACCCACAATATTCAAAATACGTTTATCAATAGATGGACCACTCTTAAAAAAGTCAAAAACCACAATATTTTTCTAAAAGGCATCGAAGAAATGTATTTGCCAATCCGCCACGGTGAAGGGCGTTTGGTATTTAATACGACTGTCTCATTGCATGAAAATGCAGATTTTCAGGTCTCAGCTCAGTACACCGAAGACGTTAACGGTAGCACCGAAAAAATTGCCGGGCTGGTTAGCTCATCGGGCCGTGTTTTTGGATTGATGCCTCATCCCGAGGCGGCCGTACGGAAGACACAAAATCCTCAATGGACCATGAGTCCCAAAGAGAGTGACAGCGATGAGGTCGGTCTACAGTTTTTTAAAAATGCCTACGAGGAGGTCCAATGTCTTTAAAGATAAATCGCGCATTACTCAGTGTTTCTGACAAAACCGGTCTCGTTGAGTTGGCTCAGTCAATGCAGAAGGCGGGTGTAGAGCTCTATGCATCTGGTGGAACTTACCGCACACTCCAAGAGGCTGGGGTTTCTTGTCGACTGGCGGAAGAGTTGGCAGACACTCCCGAGGCTTTTCAAGGAAGAATGAAAACGCTTTCTTTTAAAATATTTTCTGGACTCCTGGCTCGTCGTCAGGATCCCAAAGATAAAATTGATTGTGAAAGATTGAACATCAAGCTACTCGACGCCGTGGTTGTGAACTTTTACCCCTTTGATAAAAATATCGAAAAAGACATGAGCCGCGCTGAGCGGATCGAGTTGATAGATATCGGAGGTCCCTCACTTGTTCGAGCTGCCGCAAAGAATGCCCCTGATGTTTTGGTTCTGACCTCACCGGCGCAATATTCTGAAGTTGTAGAACAATTAAAGTCGGGCGGCCATGTGCAAGAAGAGACGGCCTTAAAGGCGGCAGCACAAGCGTGGGATATGGTGACGGCGTATGATTTGTCGATTCAGTCCGTTTTTGGCTCTCAAGCAAAAACCTTGCGTTACGGAGAAAATCCCCATCAGAAGGCCTCGCTTCGCGTGGCACCGAACAGTCCTCTTGATTGGAGCAACCCTCTAACTGGATCTGAACTTTCGTATAACAATATTGTTGATCTCTCTTCAGCTTACTTTTTGGCGAGAGACTTAAAGATAGCCTTTCCAGATCGAACCAGCGTGGTCATTGTTAAACATAACAACCCCTGCGGAGTCGCTTCAGTTTTAAAATCAACTCCGAACGCGCAGATGAGGGCCTTAGAAAAAGCTTGGAAGTGTGATCCCATTTCGGCATTTGGCGGCGTTTTGATTTTTTCAGATAAAATTGATCTAGAGGTTTTAACTTACTTTGAATCTCGTTTTGTGGAGCTCGTGGCAGCACCGGATCTTGCGCCTTTAGATCTTAAAAATATTCTCAGCCAGCGAAAGAACTTGAAGGCAGTGACCGTTCGACATTGGGAGGCCGAATCTTCGCACATGCAAATGAGTGTCGCAGGCGGAGTTCTTACTCAGAGCTTAGACCAACAATGGCAAGAGCCACTAAAGGGAGTTACAGAAGCGGCATGGCCCAGCTCTTTAAACGCTCTCGCTCATTTTGGAATTTATTGTAATAAACTTTTAAAAAGCAATTCGGTTTGTCTTGTCCATGAAGACCAAGATAAAGATTATTGTATGGTGGGGGCTGGTCAAGGACAGCCGAACCGAGTCGAGGCGATGCAGAAGCTAGCTATTCCTCGGGCGCAGGCGGTGACCAACAAAACCATGCTCGATGATTGTCTTCTTATCAGCGACGCCTTTTTTCCGTTTCGAGATTCGGTGGATGTCGCGGCCAGTGCGGGAATTCGTTATATTGTTCAGCCTGGCGGGAGTATTAAAGACAGTGCGATCATTGCCGCGTGTAATGAGCACCGAATTGCCATGGCCTTGACGGGGTTCCGTCACTTCAGACATTAGGAGTGCAAAAAATGAAAAAAGGGGCCTACGCAAAAGCGGGAGTTAACAGAGATTTGGCGGATAAATTTGTCGGAAGCATTTCGACAATGGTGCGCTCGACATTGAATTCGAAGGTTAAGTCATCGGTGGGTGGTTATGCATCCTTGTACGCACTCAATGCGAAACAATACATTGCAGCCAGCACCGATGGAGTTGGGACGAAACTAAAATTGGCTTTTGAATGGGATGGGCATTCGACGGTCGGAATCGATTTGGTAGCCATGTCGGTCAATGATCTTTTGTGCGTGGGCGCGAGTCCGCTATTTTTTTTAGATTATTTTGCGACAGGAAAGCTAAAGCCTGAGGTTGCAAAAAAAGTGGTGGCCGGAATTGTTGACGGCTGTAAGCAGGGCGGCTGTGCTCTGATTGGCGGAGAAACCGCAGAGATGCCAGGATTCTATGAGGCTGGTGAGTATGATCTAGCAGGGTTTGCAGTTGGCGTGGTTGAAAAGAGCCGAGTTTTACCAAGTAAAAGTATCAAACGTGGTGATGTTCTGATTGGAGTGTCATCGACGGGTTTTCATAGCAATGGCTATAGTCTCGTACGAAAGTTGTTTAAGAGTTGGAAGCCGACAAAGAGTCTTAGCCGAGAGAGGCTGGCAAGGGAGCTTTTAAAGCCAACACAAATTTATACCCAGGCGGTTGTCGATTTAATTTTAAAAAAACAGATTAAGGGTCTTGCTCATATTACTGGATCGGGATTCCTCAATGTACCTCGGATGTCTTCATCCGTGAGTTATGATATTGTGTTACCGCCGCTACGGGAGAGACCAAAGTCCTTTCAGTGGCTTGAGACTTTGCAAGAGGGATCGCTTTCTTTTGAAGAAAAAGTGCAGACCTTCAATATGGGAATTGGGCTGGTGATTGCCTGCGACCCGAAAAAGGCTGAGCTTGTTCTTGCGCACCTTAAAAAGAAAAAATTCAGGGCTTGGAGGCTCGGAATGGTTACTCCCAAGAAAAAGATCTGCGAAGTGAGAGTGCAGTCAGAGACGAGCTCGGCTACTTTGGTGTACTGATGATGAAAATTGGGATTTTGGGTGGAGGCCAGTTAGGACGGATGCTTTGGGAGGCGAGCGGCACGATGCCTCAATATCTGAAGCCTTCTTCAGTCTATAATGATCAACATGAGTGTCCGGCGCAAAGTGCAGGCGCGGAGATCGTGACCGGTACTATTGCAGATATTCCTAAGCTGTGTGAATATTTTAGCACAGTCGAGAGTTTTGCGATTGAAAGTGAATTTCTTGATGCCGAATCGATTTTTCATGCATGGGGAGAATCTCAAAAGTTGCGTACGCGCAAGAGCCATCTGTCTATTCCTTCGTCGACAGGGCTGGCGATTGCACAGGATAAGCTTGAGCAAAAAAAATTTTTTTTAGAAAATAATCTTCCGACTTCTGAATACATTGAAATCGGTTCAGACTTTTTAACCATCAAAAATTTAGAGAATCTACAGCTCAAATGGAATGGCTTTGTATTGAAAAAAGCCAAAATGGGTTACGATGGAAAGGGCAATTTTGCAGTGCCCCCTCGGTCTAAAATCTTTTTTGAAGAGATTAAATCTTTTTGTGAAGCCGCGTATTCGTCCGATTCGCGAGTTTATGCTGAGCGCTTCGTTGAATTTTCAAAAGAGGTGGCCTTGGTTTCTTGTCAAACTTTCGGCGGGGATCTTGGGTTTTATCCGTTAATAGAGACGGTTCAAAAAAATGGTGTTTGTTACTTGGCTTACCGGGCTCTTCATGAACAAAAGAACGAAATCCGCGCTCACGAGATAGCGATTATCATAGCTCGTAAGCTAAATTTGCTCGGAACTTTTGCGGTCGAGTTTTTTGTGACTCAATCAGGAGATCTTTTGGTCAACGAGATGGCACCACGGGTGCATAATTCGGGGCATTTTACTCAGAAGGCATCAAAGTACAGTCAGTTTCAGATGCACTTCAAGGCATATTGGCAAAAGAGGTGGCAGCCCGGAGATTTCACCAGCAGTGCAGCCTTTGCAATGATCAATCTTTTAGGGCCAGAAAGGCTGCGCGGTCCGGTTTTACGGCCAAAAAATGCCCAAATTTATTGGTATGATAAAGAATTGACTTCACCTGGGAGAAAGCTTGGGCATATCATTGCTCATAGTGATAGTGTTGAGGATTTGCCCGCCCTGAGGGACTCTCTTGTCGAGATAGAGTCTCAGTGGCAAGAAAGTTTGAGAAGTAATGAGTAGGACAGATGTTTTAATTGTGATGGGAAGTTTAACCGACTACGCCGTGATGAAGAGAGCAGAAGAAGTTCTGACTGAGTTTGGAGTGTCTTATCATACTAAGATTGTTTCAGCTCACCGTACTCCAGCTCTTCTTTTTGAAGAGGGAACTAAGGCCCAGCAGAATTACAAGATAGTCATTGCAGGAGCGGGGGGGGCAGCGCATCTTCCGGGAATGCTTGCTTCGCTGACGACTTTGCCAGTCATTGGAGTTCCTGTTGCCGTAGGCACTCTCAATGGCGAAGACGCCTTGCTCTCAATAGTTCAAATGCCAGAAGGTGTGCCCGTTGCAACTGTCGCTATTGGCAACTCCGGAAACGCGGCCGTACTTGCTACTCAAATGCTTGCTTTGAGCAATGCAGATTTAGCAACTAAACTTGTGGCCTACAAAAAGGCTCTTGTAAAAAAAGTCGAGAATCAAGCCATCAATATTTAAAGCGGGCAGCTCTTAAGGGGTCCTTTTGCTGGCGCGCACACATTGATTCAACTGACCAGCATAGACATTGGCCGCTCTGTATTCTTTGTCCATGACATAGCTATCATTACCGTAGGCTTCTCTTGGCAAGATAGAGCCGAGCCCTGTTGGTAAACCATCATTGTAACAGAATGTGTATATTGCAGTGTAAATCTCGATGCCGAAGTATTTTTTAAATTCATCTGTAAATGGTGGTTTATAATACAACCCGGTGAATATATATTTTCTAAACGCCTCATCATTCGGATTGATTAGACTTTGAATAACCTTTACCTGATCTGAAGTTGGCTCGGTGTAAGGATAAGAAGACTCACTACACTGATCCATATTGGCAATGACCTGTGCTTGAGTTGGAGGAACATAGTTCGCGGGAGCGTAGTCACGAAGAGGACAGCCGAGAGCCATGATTTTCATTAAGTAGCAGGATTTTTGGCTGAGGCCAGCTTCTTGGCAATCATCTTTTACGACAGGAACTGGAGTCGGCGCAGGAGTTGGAGCAACAACCACAGGAGCTGGCTCAGGCGTTGGCACTACCACAACCGGAGTTGACTCTGGAGTCGATTCGGGGATTGGCGTGGGGTCTGCGACAGGGATCCAACCATCGGCTGGAGTATCTGCTTTGCTGATGAACTGGGGTTCATACATAAATTGCATGCTGGCATCACTACAAGCCGTTAAGAAGTAGAGAGAGCTTAGTATTAATGCTGTTTTTGGTCGCAGGAATTTCATAAATATCTCCAATTTTTAATCTCAAAACTTAATAGGGCAAAAACAGGGCCAAGGGCTCGTCGAGCTCGACTTTGTACTTAAGTGTTTAAAATATTTGCCGCTTCTCATGTTGAGAAACTTTTGTGAAGTGTCGAAAAAAAAATTATGAAAAAAAACCAAACGAAAAAACTAATTTTTTTAAATGAGTTATGACTAAAGAACACCTGTGATTTCTCTAGTCGAAAGTCTAGCTTGCATGGTGCAATCAATTGTTTGTGTCTATAGATTCAGCAAAAGGTCTAGGAGTATTTTAGTCGAGGACAAGAAAAATGATCGGTGCAGATAGAAATTTTTTTAAAACTGTCTAGTCTATGGTTATGTAAAGGCCGCGGGGTCCGACAACTCTTCGCGCAACCCAGCAGACAACAAAGGCAGGAAGAAAGGCTTCAAAGCCAAAAAGCTCCCAGGCCATGATGGCCCCTGTCCATTGAATATGGGCGCAGGAAGCAAAGACGCTGACTAGTCCCAGTGATGCTGCGTAAGCAGAGGGAAGGGCAAGCCATGAAGATAATGTCGCGCCAAGTGAGGCTCCGATGGCCATTAGCGGAGTCACCTCACCACCTTTGAGTCCAGAAGCTGAAGAAATGATTGTGAAGGTGCTCTTCCAGATAAAATCAATACTTTGAATGCCTGAAGTGAGCGAGTCCTGGATGAGTTCCAAACCTAAGCCATTATAGCGGTGACTTCCTAAAAAGGTTGTCAGAAGAACAATCAGGCTTCCTCCGATT
Organism: Pseudobdellovibrionaceae bacterium; assembly: GCA_035914755.1. GTDB lineage: Bacteria > Bdellovibrionota > Bdellovibrionia > Bdellovibrionales > Bdellovibrionaceae > JACMRP01. Next base: position 13,027 of record JAMIQD010000077.1, read on the forward strand.
GCCGGGCGAAGCCATGACCAGCGCACTCTGCGGATAAAAAAATCGTCCATATTTTTAAGAGCGATAATAAATATTTTTGCGGTAACACCAAAGGCGAACCCCAAAGCAAGCCACTTTACGCTCAACCAAAAGCTCCAATTTAATGTGAACAATTTTGGATAGATTTTGTGCTGAGCTCCCCAGGCTAGGGCTGTCCAGTGTGCGCCAAAAGAGGAGCCGAGACAGGCGCCTAGAAAACGAAGGGGCCACCTTTTATATGGAGCGACCTCAAGAGCAAAAATGGCCCCGGCCCAAGGAACACCAAAAACTGCGCCAAATCCCGCAGCGAGTCCACTGCGAATATAAGCTTGGCGCGAAAAGGGGAGTGGTCGAAAAGTTTTTTTAAAGAGAGCCTTCCAAAACTCTGCGATACCAGCACCAAACTGAATAGCCGTGCTTTCTCGGCCGGTGGAGGCCCCGAAGGCCTGGCTTAAAATCGTGAATAAAAATATTAAAAAAGAGTTTTCAATGGGTATCGAAGCCTCGTGATCGTGAGCTTGAGAAAGTAGTTTCTGTGGGGATAGTATTTTTTTTTCAAAATAACTATAAATGAGGCCAGTCGTTAAGCCCAGAATAGGCAATAAAAAAATCAAATCAGGATGGTCGATAAAAAGCTTTGAGGCCTGACCTAAAAGGGATAGGAATAAGGCCGAAGCGCTACCAACGCTAAAAACAATAAAAACAAAGCATAAAAGACCGATCAGAATAGACGTCATGGGTTCTTTTGTTGTAGCCTCTAACCAACAAACTGCAAGGAATTTTTATGCTGAAATACTTTATGGGGTCTCTGATTTCTGTTGTTGTTGGTTTTGTACTGGCACTTTTTGTCGGTTACTACTATTCAGGAACGGTGGGGGGGGCGTTACAGGCGCTTTTTATTGCCGGAATTTTGGCAGTTCTAGAGGTCTCGTTATCGTTTGATAACGCGATCGTGAACGCGGTCGTTTTGAAAGAAATGACCCCTATTTGGCGACATCGTTTTTTGACTTGGGGAATGGCGATTGCTGTTTTCGGAATGCGATTGGTATTTCCGTTGGCCATCGTTTCTGTTGTCGGAAAAATTGACCCTTGGTCTGCCTTAATGATGGCAACCTTTAAGCCAGATCAATATGCTCACTTGATGGAGTCTGCTCACCTTGGGGTTGCGGCGTTCGGTGGGATGTTTCTTTTGATGGTCACTCTTCGTTATTTTTATGATGAGACCAAAGATGTTCATTGGATTGCAGTCGTAGAGAGGCCTCTGGCTCGGCTTGGAAAAATTGATGAAATTGAGATCGGTTTGGCTTTGTTAACAATGTGGTTTTTGTCTTCGTTTATGCCAGAGCACGAACAATTGACTTTTGTCCTTGCTGGTATTGCCGGACTGTTCACGTTTATTGCCGTAGACGGAGTTGGAGCTTGGCTCGAAATGTCTCAAGAGGGCGTTAAAGACATGCACAAAGCCAGTGCTGGGATGTTTATTTATCTTGAAGTGTTAGATGCCTCTTTCAGTTTTGACGGGGTTGTCGGCGCCTTTGCAATCACTCACAATTTATTCATCATTATGATTGGTTTGAGTATTGGGGCCTTCTTTGTGAGGTCTTTGACGATTATGTTTGTTGAAAAAGAAACTTTAACAAAGTTTTTATATTTGGAGCATGGGGCTTTTTATGCGATTGGGTTTTTAGCTATGATTATGCTAACGGATCCATTTTTGCATATCCCAGAGTGGGTGACGGGTCTTTTGGGCGGTATTGTTATTTTGGCTGCTTTTTATTGGTCGGTGCGGTCTGTTCGCATAGAATCGTCCCAAACGCGGCCAAGATAATAAACAAGGCACCTAGGCCCTGAGGTAAGTTTAGACGGTCCCCCACCAATAAGTAGGCGAAGAAAAATGCATAGGGACTTTCGAGAAGAAAGAGCATGC
>JAMIQD010000078.1:0-3405 GCA_035914755.1 Pseudobdellovibrionaceae bacterium
TGCTGGTTAATAAATTCGGCGTTAAAAAACTTTCGGTATAGGTGTTGAATATGCAAAAAAATAAAAATCAAGAATCCTTTGGACGTATCGACTTTGTTGGCAAAGTGGGTCTTTTTGGCGGCATCTCCTTGTTATTAGTAATTCTTTCGTTTGCCTATCTCGGCATTCATGGCGTGAGTTGGGGAATTGACTTTAAAGGCGGAACCGAGATGCAAGTAAAGTTTGTAGACTCCGTGAATATCGATCAAGTGCGCAAAAGCACAGAAAAATTGGGACTTGGCGAAGTTGGAGTGCAAAGCTTTGGTGATCAAAATGAGTTTATCATTCGATTCCAGGGACAAGTCGGAAAGACGGATAAAGAGACCAATGACTTATTGAATGCGTCTATTTCTAAGCTCAAAGAAGCAATTAGTACCGATCTTTCTTCTGCGAAACCCGAGATTCGCCGTGTGGATACTGTGGGGCCTCAAGTCGGTGCGGAATTAAAACGCAATGGTTTCTTGGCGGTGTTTTATTGTTTGCTGGTGATCCTGGTCTACGTCGGTCTTCGCTTTGACTATAAATATGCTCCAGGCGCCGTTATCTGTTTGTTCCATGATGCAGTCATTACCCTGGGCATTTTTGTTTTGGTTGGCAAAGAGGTTAATGTTCCAGTTCTTGCGGCTATTTTATCACTGATGGGTTTTTCTCTCAATGACACCATCGTGGTGTTTGACCGTGTTCGTGAGACTGAGGGGCATTACCGTGAAAAAGGCATTGGATTTATCATCAATAAATCAATTAACGATATGCTGGGCCGTACGATTATCACTTCGGGTACAACTTTTGTTTGTGCTTTGTGTTTGTATTTGTTCGCGGATGGAACGGTTGCAGATATTGCCTTTGCTATTTGCATAGGAATTTTCTTCGGAACCTACTCGTCTATATATGTAGCAGCACCTCTGGTGTTAGCGATGGAAAAATTGAAGTTGGTAAAGAAGGCAGCCTAAGCTGCCTTCTTGGCTTTGGGAGTGTCGATGAGTCCTCTGTGGAGATCACGAGATCAAGACGTGAAGCCAACCGAAGGGCCTTTTCCGTCCGTAATTGGGCAGATTTTGGCTGCCCGGGGATTTACGGAGACGACTCAGGTCGATAGACTTCTTTTTCCGAAGCTGACGGAATTAAAAGATCCGCTTTGCCTGAAGGGGATGGAAAAAGCCGTTCACCGCTTGGGTGATGCCGCCCTTAAAAACGAAAAAATTTGTATCTATGCTGATTTTGACTTAGATGGAACTTCTGGTCTGGCCCTTTTAAAAACCGGCATGCTGGCCTTAGGTTTCAAGGACGTCGTTCATTATCAGCCAAAACGTCTCTCTCAGGGGTATGGATTTCATGCTGAGGTGGTTGAAGAGCTTCATGCTCAAGGGGTCACTTTGATTGTGACCGTCGACGTAGGAATCACGGCAAACCCCGCGGTCGAAAAAGCCCAAGCACTCGGGATTGATGTCATTCTAACGGATCATCACTTGCCTGGGGAGGTTCTTCCTTCGGCCTATGTCGTTGTCAATCCGAACCAGGGGACCTGTCCTTCTGGCTTGGGCTATCTTTGTGGGGCGGGAGTCGCATTTTACTTGCTTCGTGCTTTAAAGCGATATTTTTTTGATCATCCAGATTTGCCAAAAAATGACTTTGATCTCAAAGAAGTTTTGGATTTTTTCACCATTGCGACACTGACAGATATGGTTCCTTTGGTGGATGACAACAGAGTGCTTGTAAAGCATGGCCTGGCAAAGCTTGCTGAAACTAAGAGACCAGGCCTTCGAGCTCTTTTAAAAGAGCTCGAACTAGAGTTTCGTTCTTTGACGAGTCAGGATGTTGCGATTCGTTTTGCGCCCAAGTTAAATGCCCTTAGCCGAATGGAGTCTGGGATTTTGCCCATTGATTTATTCTTGGTTGCAGACAAAACCAGAGCAACAGAGATGGTAAAACAAGTTATCAAGAATAATTCAACCCGAGTTCAGCTGCAAAGTGATGCAGAAGGGGAAGCTCTAGAAATTTTAAAAAACTGGCCCTACAAAGATTTTGTTTTTGTCTGCTCCGAGAAATTTCATCGGGGCGTTGTGGGGTTGATTGCCACGAAGTTAACCCAGGTTTTTAATCGTCCGGCCTTTGTCGGCTCCATCGGAGAGGATGGGGTGATTGTCGGTAGCGCGCGGGTTCCTCAAGGACAAGAGGTTTGTTTGGTACAAGCGATGACTTCAGCAGAGAGGTCCTTAAGCCGATTTGGCGGGCATTCGGCAGCGGCTGGCTTTGAGGTTCATGGTGACAGTCTCGGGGATTTGGTTGCGGATCTAAATCAGTATTTTAACGATTTGCGCGAAAAGCCCAAGCCGCTTGAAATATTTTACGATGTTGAGGCGAGGCTAAAGGATGTCGGGGCTTCATTGATGAAGTGGTATGATTTTGTCGGCCCCTTTGGGGCGGGCTTCAATATCCCGTTGATTCATTTTAAAAAAGTTTTGTTACAGTCGAAACGATCTCTACGCGGCGGCCACTGGCGTCTAAAGTTAGTAGACCCTGAGGAGAAGGGCTCCCATGAGGCTTTGCTCTTTTCGCCGTCCCCGCGGCAACTTGAGGTTTTAGAACAAGAAGGAGATCGTTTAGATATTTTGGGTGAGCTTCAGTGGAACTACTTCGCCGGACAAAAAAATGTGCAAATTTTAGTTCGCGATTTAAAGCTAAGCACATAGAGTTCGCAGAGGGATTTTGATGAAAAAAAAGATGATCGTGCTATTGTCTGCGGGGTTAGATTCGACAGTGAATCTTTTTGAAGCTCAAAAAAATGCGAACGTCGTACTAGCCCTCACCTTTGATTATGGTCAAAAAGCTGCAAAAAAAGAAATAACTTCTGCCGCCAAATTAGCCGCGTACCTGGGTATTTCCCATAAAGTAATTTCGCTTCCGTGGTTTAGAGATTTTAATAAATCCTCTTTGTTGGTAGAAAAAGAAAGCATTCCTACTGGCGTATCCGTAGATATCCAGAGTCATGAGCAGTCTTTGCAAACGGCGAAGTCTGTGTGGGTGCCAAATCGCAATGGGATTTTTCTAAACATCGCGGCGGCCTTCGCTGAGGCTCTTGATGCCCAGGTGATTGTGCCGGGTTTTAACGCCGAAGAAGCGACTACCTTTCCGGACAATTCAGAAGCGTACTTAAAAGAAGTGACCCGATCGTTTTTTTATTCTACTGCGAACCATGTTGAGGTGGAGTGCTACACGGTCCAGCTGCAAAAAGTGGATATTGTCAAAAAAGGGATGTCATTGAATATTCCTTGGCATTTGCTGTGGCCATGTTACTTTGCAAAAGATCAGTGGTGCGGAGAGTGTGAATCTTGTCTGCGCTCAAAGAGAGCCTTTGAGCAGGCGGGC
>JAMIQD010000079.1:0-2949 GCA_035914755.1 Pseudobdellovibrionaceae bacterium
GGTTTTTCGTTCCATGGGCAGACAGTTTGGCAGAGGTCGCAGCCAAAAAACCAATCACCTATTTTTTCGCGAAGCTCTGGCGGCGGAACATCTCTAGACTCTATAGTCAGATAGGAGATGCACCTGCGGGCATCGAGCTTGCGGGGGGATACGATGGCCTTAGTTGGGCAGACATCGATACAGCGAGTGCAGGTGCCGCAAAAATCATGAACGAGGGCGGCCTCAAAACCTAAAGAAAGACTTGAATAGATCTCGCCAATAAAAAACAAACTCCCATTTTTTGGATGAATAAGGCATGTGTTTTTTCCGATCCAACCAAGTCCAGCCTGGTGTGCGAGATCTCTTTCTAAAACAGGAGAGCTGTCGGTCATGGCGACAAATTCGTCCTCCGGAAAAAGACCGCGAAAGTGTTCGCACAGCTCCTCTAGTTTTTCTTTAAACCAAAAATGATAATCATAACCTTGGGCGTAAAGGCTGACTCGGGACTCCTTGAGCGGAAAATTCTCAGCGACTTCGGGGTGAGGAAAGTAGGGGGCGGCAAAAACAAAGGCGCTCTTTGCTTGGGGCCATTTGCTTTGCGGGTTTTCTTTTGTGAGCGCATGTGTCTCGAGGTATTCCATCTCGCCGTGGAGTCCCTCGTTCAACCAGTTTCGGTAAAGATCAAAACTAAAAGGGCGCTTTATGGTTGCGGCTCCAAAGTGTGAAAATCCCAAACGTTTGGAGCTTTCCCCTAAGAGTTTTTCTAATCCTTCTGAAGTCAGTCCTTTAAGATTCATAGACAAACAAGTTTTCCATTCCTATTCTGTGGGGGATGAACTTTGAACGCCATCCGCACTGGCCCCAGTTGCAACGCCTCTATCATACCCTAAGTCAAAATGGCTACAAAGCCTATTTGGCGGGGGGGTGTGTGCGGGATGCAATGTTGGGGCGCCAGGCTCATGACTTAGATCTAGCAACGGACGCAACTCCAGAGGCTGTAGAGAGAATTTTTGCAAAGACGATTGCGGTAGGAAAAGCTTTTGGAGTAATTCTGGTGGTTGAAGAAGGCGTCACTTTCGAGGTGGCAACATTTCGGTCTGATGGCTCTTACAAGGACGGACGTCATCCAGAAAATATTGTCTTTACCACCCCCGAAGAAGATGCTCGCCGCCGGGACTTCACAGTGAATGCGCTTTTTTATGACCTTAACGAAGGTCGAGTTCTTGATTTTGTTGGTGGTCTTAAGGATTTAGCGGATAAAAAAATAAAAGCTGTTGGGGTCGCGGAGGATCGGTTTCGTGAGGATCACTTAAGAATTTTACGGGGGCTGAGGTTTTCGGCTCAATTAAATTTTGAGATCGACGACGCGACGCTGATGGCCATAAAGAATCTCTCTTCTCTTGTTAAATCCGTTAGCTTAGAACGCATTCATGAAGAGATACTCAAACTTTTGAGGACGGATAACGTTCTTCGAGGTTTGGAGTTGTTGCAAGAAACGGGAGTTGGTAAGGTTTTGTTTCAAAACTATTCTGCAATTTTTGCGAAATCTAAAAAGAACTACGAGCAGTTATTTTTAAATGCTGAGAAGCAGGATGATTTTTTGTGGTATTGTTTTCTGGCCCCATGGGCGTTGAACAAAGATTTGGGTTGGGAGTGGATTCTAGACAATTATCGATTTCCACGCTTGATGTGTAAAAATTTAAAAAGAGCCTTGGAACAGCTCGAAAATCCACAACATTTCTTTCTTGCCGCCCCCGGAGAGCAGCTTTCGCTGTTGGGGGATGAGAGCACTCGATTGTTTTTGAGGTTGTGCCAGCATCTTTCGATGGGCGGCCCTCAGGTTCATAAGTTGCTTCAGCAGTGGGTGGCCTGGGGCGAGAAAATGCCAGAGCCCCTCGTAACAGGGGAAGATCTCAAAGGGAGATTCTCGGGGAGAGAGCTCGGGGGTTGGTTGCACAAACTCTACACTTGGCAACTCGAGGGGCGATATAAGACCCGGGATGAGTTGTTAGCTCAGATTTTGAGCTAGAACGTAACTATATATAGTGGACTCAGGAGGCTTTCGCCATAATTACGGTGTGGTGCTGGTAGACTCTTTCCATCTTTGCCTTCAGGGTCGCTGCATTGAATGGTTTTACAACATAATCAGAGACTCCCACCTTGGCGGCTTCTAGGATATGTTTTTGTTCGCTTTCGGCGGTGATAAGCATAAAGGGGAGATGTGAAAGCTGCCCATCAGCTTTGCAGGCTCTTAAAAGATCAATGCCGCTCATTCCGGGCATGCTCCAATCTGAGATTATAAAACCGTAGGGTTGTCCGCTCGCGGCAGCTTTTTTTAACAAGGGGAGGGCGATTTTTCCGTCATCGGCCTCGTCTATATTGGTGTAGCCAAGTTCGCTGAGGGTTTTTCTTATTATTTTTCGCATAGTCGAGAAATCATCGACGATTAAAAACTTGGTGTCCTTAGGAAACATAATATCCCCTCGCCGGTTAAATTTCCGCTGCTTTGTGAAAACTTTGGAAAAGTTAATACCTTTTCGGTCTAGTTTTTTAAAACTAGAGTCTAAGTGCCTTGCTAAAAATATAATTTATTGTCAGACTTGAATCTAGGTGGTGTGATTCATTTAGGGACGAACATAGAGGTTTATCTCAACTTGGGTCTAGATATTACAAAATAACGCTTAACGGCTTAAGAAAAATAACAATTAGCGGGAGGGAGCAAGGATGCTCAGAGATGTCCTGATTCAAAAAGGTCTTTCTAATAGAGAGGCAGAGGTAGCTGAATTAGTAAGTAAAGGCTTGTCCAACAAGGAAGTTGCGAACCAGCTTTTTGTCACTGAAAAAACAGTGAAATTCCACCTCACAAATATATACAAAAAAATGAACGTCAAATCGCGCGCACAGTTGATCGTGTGGTGTTTGCCTCATCTTGGCTTCGTCGAAAACGAAGTTCGAACAGAGACAAATATC
>JAMIQD010000080.1:0-4241 GCA_035914755.1 Pseudobdellovibrionaceae bacterium
AAAGCGCTGAGAATGCTGCCGCGTCTGTAATTGCAAGATCTGCCATTACTTTACGATCTACTTGAACCCCAGCCTTAACCAAGCCACCGATCAAACGAGAATAAGTAGTTCCGTTTAGACGAGCCGCTGCGTTGATACGTTGGTTCCAAAGTGCACGGAAGTTACGCTTCTTCATCTTACGATGGCGGTAGGCATAAGCCATACCACGATCGTTCTTCTCAACTGCATGAATGTAGCAACGAGATCCTGCTGAGTAGTAACCTTTTGTTCTCTTTAAAACCTTTTTGTGACGAGCACGATTTGTTTTTCCACTTTTTACACGAGCCATATTTTACTCCGCTTATCTATACTTTGAGAGGTTAACGTTAGAATACCAAGCAACGCTTTGCTTGCAGCAAGTTTGCTTTTTCTACGTAAGAAGTTTTACCAAGTTGTCTTTTTGTTTTTGAACTCATGTGAGAGTTCAAGTGACGAAGACGTGTGCTTTTCTTTTTGATTTTGCCGCCAGGAAGCAGCTTTAGGCGTTTTTTTGCCCCTGAATGCGTACGCATTTTCATAATGTACCTTCCTCCGATAAGGCGTCCCAGGAGATTTCCCGAGCTCTTGTCTGTGCCTTTACCAGCCATAATGAGGATCCGTTTTAGGCCGTACTGCGCCAAAAATCAAGCACTTAAAGACCTTTAGATCTCTTTTTCCTGCATTTAATTGCGTTTTAGACCAAAAAACGACCTACACTTCGTCTTCTTCCTCGGACTCGTCGTCTTCAAGAGCCGCGAGTTCTTTGGTGTCTTGCTTAGACTTGTTCGGGTGAGCCTTCATGTAGTCTTTGATTTTAACTGGATCTGGAGCGAGCAATAGAAACAATTGCTTACCCTCCATCTTGGGATTGGTCTCAACCATGGCAAGATCTTTCGTGAACTCAATACACTTCTTCATGATATCCATGCCGAGTTCTTGATGAGCCAACTCCCGACCCATGAACCGTAGATTCACCTTTACCTTGTCGCCATCCAAAAGAAAGCGCCGTGCATGATTCATTTTGGTTTCGAAATCATGCTGGTCGGTGCGCGGACGCATCTGAACTTCTTTAATGCTTACAATCACTTGTTTTTTGCGAGCTGCCGCCGCCTTTTTCTTATTCTCGTACTTCCACTTGCCATAATCCATGATTTTGCAAGTTGGAGGCGTCGCCGTCGGAGCAATTTCTAGCAGATCGAGGCCCCGTTCTTCAGCAATCCTGATCGCTTCAGGAACTGTCATCACGCCGAGCATAGCACCTTCATCATCGATCACTCGGACTTGGGGAGCGCGAATTTCGCGATTTACTCTCAATGAGTCTTTAGAGTCTTTTTTTCGGTCACGGAAATTACCGGCACCACCTCTAAAATCATTTCTGCCTTCGAACTTGCTAATGGGAAACCTCCAGGGTTTTGTTTATGTTGCGGCCTTTTGCATTAATGCAGGCTGCAAACTTCGTTCACTAATATCTTTTAAAATCATCTCTTTAAGACTCTCAACAGTAACACCCTTGTGCTCCGATCCGTCTCTTAATCGCAAAGAAACCGTCTTTTCTTCGGCCTCTTTGTCTCCAACAATCACCATGTAAGGAACCTTCTGCATCTGAGCCTCGCGAATCTTAAATTTCAACTGCTCATTGCGATTGTCAAACTCAACACGCACCTGATTGTCTTTAAACATCTTTTGCAAATCTTCACAAAAAGTATTCACGCGATCGGTAATATTAAGAATTGTTACCTGCACGGGCGCAAGCCACGGTGGCAGATGCCCCGCTGTGTGCTCTAAGTACACGCCGATAAATCTCTCCAGAGAGCCAAGAATTGCTCGGTGGAGCATGACGGGACGATGCTCTCGATTGTCCTCACCCACGTACTCGAGCTTGAAGGCCTCCGGCATGTTAAAATCGACCTGCAGAGTCCCTAATTGCCATGGGCGACTTAAAGCATCGACAAACATAATATCTAGCTTCGGCCCGTAGAAGGCCCCATCTCCGGGGTTCACGACAAATGGCAAATCTAAGCCTTCAAGAGCCTTGGCCAAAGCCCCCTCGGCCTTATCCCAAACCTCATCACTCCCCATTCTGTTTTCTGGGCGGGTCGACAAATAAACTTTGTAATTGCTCATTCCCAACTGGCTGTAAACGCGATTGAGTAGTCGCATAAAGTTTGAAATCTCAGTTTGCATCTGCTCGATTGTACAGAAAATATGAGCGTCATCCTGACAGAAGGTTCTCACTCGAGTTAGGCCGTGCATCGCTCCCGATTTTTCGAAGCGGTGCAAGCGACCAAAGTCCGCCATTCTAAGCGGCAACTGCTTGTAAGAGTGCGGCTCCGACTTAAACAACAGACAGTGAGAGGGACAGTTCATCGGCTTTGATGCAAAATCTCTTTCGTCTATACGAGTAAAGAATATATTCTCTTTGTAGTTCGCCATATGACCCGAGGTCACAAACAAATTGGCGTCAAAAATTTGCGGCGTAATCACTTCTTGATAGCCAAAGTCGAAATACAACTCCCGCATATAAGTCTGCAGCTGAGTATAAATAGTGGCGCCTTTGCCCGTAAAAAATGGAGACCCCGGAGCCCACTCGTTAAAATGAAATAGCCCCAGCTCTTTTCCCAGCTTGCGGTGATCGCGCTTTTTAGCCTCTTCAATATTGTGAAGATACTGTTCGAGTTCTTTTTTGTCCCCAAAGGCCGTTGCATAAATTCTTTGAAGCATCGGATTTTTTTCGTCGCCGCGCCAATAGGCACCCGCTACGGATAGCAATTTGAACGCCTTGATTTGTCCAGCGCTTTGCACGTGTGGCCCCTTACAAAGATCAAACCACTCGCTCTTCTCAGGCGTTCCATTGAAGTAAATACCGACTTCGCTCTCACCTTTTTGCGCTAGCCCCTCGATGAGCTCAACCTTAAAACGTTCCTTCTTTTGCTTGAAGATCTCAATCGCTTTAGAGATGGGCCAACTTTCTCTCACAATCGGAAGATCTTTACCCACCAATTCTGCCATCTTTTTTTCGATTGCAGCGAAATGCTCTTCCGTAAAAGTGAAAGGAGAATCAAAGTCATAATAAAAGCCACTCTCTATCACTGGGCCGATTGTCACTTTGACTTCGGGCCAAATATGCTGAACAGCCTCTGCCATAATGTGAGCTGCCGAGTGACGAATAACCTCATTGGCCTCGGGCGATTTCGTTGTGATAAGCGAAACCTTGGTGTTGTTTTTGAGTGGAGTGCGAAGATCATCGATCTCGGGCGAACCATTAAGTTTTACACCCAATGTCTCTTTCGCGAGACGCGGGCCAATGGCTTGAGCCACCTCTAGCGCAGAGGGTTCGTGATCAAACACCTTCGTCGAATTATCCGGCAGTATAATTGTAATCTGTGACATTATGAGTGGGTCGTCGCGATCATAGGGGCGACAGTCGTATATAAGAATAATGAAGTAGCTGATTTCTCAAATAAAAATAGCATCTCTCAATAAATAGAATGCCTGAGCGAAAGCGTCAATAATATTCGCTAAACACTGAGTTTATTGGGCTAATACGGATTTAAACAAAATAATGTCGCATTGCACTCTTGAGAGTAATCCACCCCTACTCACGGATCGAGAGACCAGAAGCCTCACCAGGGTTTCCGACAGAAGCTGGAGCGCGAGATCTTCCCTTTTGTGGTGTTTCGACACGTGTTCCGGCTTGATCTGGAGCTGAGCCATCACTGACCAACTTGTCTGATGTCTCCCAAGGCTTCAGCAAAAAAATCGTTACGGCCATCACAAATAAGAAAAGAAAAATCTTAATGCTGTTTTTCAAGGGGAACTCCTCCTGTGGCTAGGCTCCTCCCCTTATTCTATGGAAAATATCTTGAATAACAAGACCAGTACAAACCTAGACTAGGCTGCTGACGAGCTAAAAAGGGAGCCCTGAGCTCCCTTTCTTACACGGCGCATGCCCAAAAGGAAGGCCGTACCCTAATAAGAGACGTGGTGGTGGGTGGCTTCGTGGAGGCGAGGGTCTTTGATGGCGACGACGCTGTTTTTACTGAAGAAGTTCAGAAGAACAGCGAGGAAAAGGCCTGCAAAACCCAAGAAGACTCCGATTTCCCAGAAACCGAAGGTCAGGTGCCCCTCAAAGAAATTCGGGTAAACCATCCAGAAAATATCTACGTATTGCATAACCAAAATAAGGCCAGAAACCGCCAAAAGATGGTTCTCATTGCGCTTCA
>JAMIQD010000081.1:0-1761 GCA_035914755.1 Pseudobdellovibrionaceae bacterium
GATCAAACAGGTAGCCCAACTGCCTATTTCCAAAATTTGGCAACTGCCTTAAAACTACACTTCCCTGTTCGCATATTTCGGGCGAAGCAACTTTCAGCATAGCTCTGTCAATTTCCTTTGCCCCAAACGAAAATGTTCCTGCTGGAAGAGCAGACTTTAAAATCTCATTGTCCCAAACCGAAGAGTCCCCGAAAAAAACAACTTCAATATGATTAAATTCAGGAGACTTCAAGACATCAGGGCAATTTCGCACGAATTCATGCGCGTAGACCTTCATTCCCCCGCCGAGTGCCGGGTATCTGCCTAGATATATTCCAACTCTCATTTTTTCCGTTTATTATATTAGGCCCTGGATATAAAATTAATTAAGGAAAAACTACGCACACACCTAACATTTCACACACCACCATGCAGTAATGTCTACACGCCTTTAGCATGTCAGAATGTCACTGAGAAGGATAATAGAACTTCATTTATAACCCGTATATGCTGCAAGTTATGTTAAACAAGGCTCCAGCGAACTCAAAAAAAAAACTTTCTTGCACTCGGCATTACAGTAATTTCCCTTGATTGTGTTGACAGTTTATTTAAATATGTTCTTGTTCTACTATTCGTAACGCTCCCGGAATCTGGATCCTGACTGCCGTTGCGTGTTTTCTGGTTATCAATGGCATGTGCCTAGTTTTTAACTTGCTAGTCCTAGTCTGACGCAAATGGCTCGCGGGTCGCGAAAAAGGGGGTTTAATTTTGATTGGGGCAGGATACCTGTAGCCTGAAGTTAGTGATGGTGGTATGAGCGTTTTTGATGATTCACAATCGAATGTCACGAAAAAATTTACCCAACAAAACGGTCGCACAATTAAAAGCGATGGTAGATTTGGTGGAGAGCAATCGACGAAAAATATGATTATTCAGTGTCCTGCGTGCAAGACTCGTTTTTCCATTGAGCTTACCCAATTAAAGGGTATCACTCAGCCACGTTTTCACTGCTCGCGGTGCGCCCACTACTTTGGCATGGAGGAAGTAGATGTTGACCAATTAGCCACGACAGATAAAGCTGTCGGTAACGGGGACAACACTGCCAACCAGACCTCCTCGCAGACTGGCTCGAGTTTAAAAACCCCATTGCACAAAACCCAAATGGGAGAATCGACAACTCAACCTGGAGGGCCCAGCCTTGAGCAACCGCCAGGACGTCAACTCGACTTGATTCCGGAATCGTCCAAACGGGCATCTACCAAAAATAACATTTCATCGACTGAACTGCCCGTTGTCACAGCAGAGTGGCCCGATTACGTTGGAAGTAACCCATTAGAAGCAGACCTTCGGTCCATCTCTCCTTCGTTCCCAGAAGTGATGAAGAAAAGACGTGCCTTGACCGGCCGTCCAAATCCACTGTCAGATTCTTTGGTTTACAAACCAGCATCAGCTTGGTCCTCCGTCACAATATCCTCTGCTCCTTCAGCATCAAACGAGCAGATCAACAACGAGCAATCAGAGAATCAAACCCGCAAGTTTTCACTTGATCCTCGCAGATTTCTCAACGCTAGTTCTGGCGGCTCAGGACCGGATAGCTCCGACTCCAGCACGCGCGGGTTCACATTAGATGGCGTGACGACGAATCCTTGGGCGGCGTCATCTCCTGCAGATGATGGCTCAAACTTAGCGCGCAAACAGGATCTCAATGTGGAAGATTTCGATTCCGTAAGATCGCAGTTGAGCGAAACAAAGAACTTCCTTTTTGCAGACGGCAGCGCGCCG
>JAMIQD010000082.1:0-2052 GCA_035914755.1 Pseudobdellovibrionaceae bacterium
GGCTGAGGTCGTGCTGCGCATGGCGAATTTGGAGCACGTTGACCCTGAACTAATTCGAGAAATCGATAAAGTGCTTAAAAATCAATTAGCGAATACGGCGACGGTCGAACAATCGGCCCTAGGCGGAGTTCAGCCAGTTGCTGAAATGCTTAACGTCATGGATAAAAATACCGAGACATCGATTATGTCACGACTCGAAGAAAAAGATCCGTTGTTGGCAGAGGAAATTCGCAAGTTGATGTTCGTCTTCGACGATATTGTTAAAATCGACGATCGCGGTATACAGTCGCTTCTTAAGGAAGTTCCGAATGATAAGTTGCTACTGGCTCTCAAAACAGCAAGCGAAGATATTCGCGCGAAAATATTCAAAAATATTTCTGCGCGCGCAGCTGAAATGTTGCGTGAGGATCTCAGCAATATGGGACCTTCGCGACTCTCAGACGTTGAAGGCGCTCAGCAGGAGATTGTCAACGTAGCACGAAGATTAGAGGCTGAAGGAAAGATCTTGATCGCAAGAGGTGGTTCAGAAGATGCCATGGTCTAAAGCTGTTCTTACAAAAATTGCGGCGAGAGAAGTTGTTTTGGAATACGTGCCTAAGAAATTTGAGTTAGGCACTCCAAAGCAAGCGCTGGAATATCTCGAGCACAAAAAGCGCGGGGCAGATTTTCGTCTCAATGAAACGATTCGAGTTCAAACAGGCGTTGATGCGATTGAAAAAGAGAACGAAGAAGAAAAAGTCGAAGCACGAGCCCTGGAGCTTTTAAAAGAAATTCAAGAGTCAGCTTATAAAGAAGCATATGACCTCGGAATTTCTGAGGGACGACATGAGGCATTTACTAAGTTTACGCGAGAAATTGAGGCAAAGCTTTCGGATACTGAAAATCTTCTGAAATCATTAGAAGACGCAAAAAAAGAAATTATTAATTTTAATGAAGCGCATATGGTTCAGCTGGTTTTTCAGGTCGCGACAAAAATTGCTCGTGTAGAGGTCGAAAGAAATGACCAAGCCGTTGTCGAAATTTTGCGTAGCGCGATTACCTTAGCCCAAGACGAAGAAGAGATTACTGTTCGGATCTCTCCTGAGCAACATGAATTTGTAGAAGAGTTAAAGAAACAAAGTGGCCGTCAATTCGAATTTTTAAAGAAAGTTAAGTTTGAACCCAGCCCCGAGGTATCTATTGGTGGGTGCATTGTAGAAACAAATTACGGAGAGGTCGATGCCCGGGTTGAACAGCGGATTCAATCTTTATGGAATGTCTTTCTGGAGAATATGCCAAAAGTAAAACCAAAAGTGGCGGTTTAATGAGTGTCTATGCTCTTGATTTGAATAAATATTCAGACCTCTTAAGGACAGCCCATCTCACCAAAGATAGCGGAAAAGTGACTGAGGTGAGTGGAATGATTATTAAAGGATATTTGCCAGGCGCAAGCGTTGGCAGTATATGCGAAATCACTCCTTCTGGAATCGAGCGCTCGTTTTTAGCAGAAGTTGTCGGCTTTAAAGATAAAAATGTTTTGATGATGCCTCTTGGAGACATGCGAGGAGTAGCTCTCGGATCAAAAATTGTTCTTGCTCGGCAAATTGCCACAGTCAAAGCAGGCGATGAGTTACTCGGACGAGTGGTAGATGGGCTCGGTCGCCCTTTGGATGAATATGGTGAGCTCGAAAACTTCAAAGAGGTGCCCCTGTACAATGAAGTGCGAAATCCTTTGGCGCGAAAACCCATTCGTGATCCTTTAGATCTGGGCGTTCGTGCTATCAATGCCACATTGACTGTCGGTCAGGGGCAGCGGATCGCAATTCTAGCGGGCTCAGGCGTTGGGAAGTCTGTTCTGCTCGGTATGATGGCAAGATACACGTCTGCTGATGTAAACGTGATAGCTCTCATTGGTGAGCGTGGGCGTGAGGTTCGTGAGTTTATCGAGAACGATCTTGGAAGTGAAGGAATGAAAAAGTCAGTTATCGTTTGTGTGACAAGCGACCAAAGTCCTTTGCTTCGCATGCGTGGGTCATTTGTAGCAACGGCAATCGCTGAATACTTTGCCGCAAA
>JAMIQD010000083.1:0-8371 GCA_035914755.1 Pseudobdellovibrionaceae bacterium
GTTCGTGGGCCTGAGGAGTCTCTAACTATTTCTCCAGACTTGGCCTTGAAGCAATTCGAATTTTTTAGCCGCCAATTTAAGTTCATTGTAGTCGATGTTGGGACTGAACTCGGACCTCTGCAAATGGCAATTCTTCAAGAGGCCACCGCCATCATGATAATTACGACGCCAGAAGTGCTCGTAGTCACTCAAACCCAGCGTCTAATAAATGAGCTGCTTTCGAATACCTTTCCCAAGGATATGTTTCAGTTGGTGATCAACAAAGCCTCAGCAAATGGACTTTCTCCGCAGGCGATTGCGAGCCAATTACAACTAGCTCCGCTATCAGTTATTCCTCACGATGAAGTTACGGCAATGGCCTCCCTTCAAAAGTATCAACCCTTCGTTTTGGGGCAGCCAAAAGCACCAATTACATCCGCATACTATGATACTGTTCGCAAGCTCAGCGGCGGAGTAATTCAAAGACTAAAAGCTTTAAGTCGCCCGAAGCCAGCAGCCCCGGCGCCCGCCGCAGATGCAAGCTCCGCGATGCGCTCTTCGGGAAACAACGGCGGTTTAGATGCGCGAACACAAATGAAAATGCGCATTCACTCCGAGCTGATCCGAACTGTTGATCTAAAAAAACTGCTCTTAGATACGCGTGGCGACGAAAATAAAGAAAAAGAGGTTCGCGAAAAAACACGCCGCGAAATCACTCTTATTGCCGATCGAGAAGCTCCCGATCTTGCCCGCGAGGAACGCGCAAAAATTATAAAAGAAGTCTTAGAAGAGGCTCTTGGACTTGGACCTCTCGAGGATCTTCTGGCCGACCCGAGCGTTACCGAAATTATGGTTAATGGATACAAAAAAATCTTTCTTGAAAAAGCTGGGAAGGTTCAGCTCAGCCCAGTAACATTTACGACCAATGATCACCTTAGGCGTATTATTGAAAGAATTGTCTCTCCTCTAGGGCGTCAAATTAATGAGTCCACTCCCTATGTTGATGCTCGCCTGAAAGATGGCAGTCGCGTGAACGCCGTTATTGAACCGTTAGCAATTGATGGCCCCGCACTAACAATTCGTAAATTTAAAAAGGGCGGCATCTCTGCGGATAAATATGTGGAATACGGCAGTATCACAAAACCTATGGTCGACTTTTTGCGAATTTGTGTTGAAAACGGACTCAACATAGTTATCAGTGGTGGCACTGGCTCTGGTAAAACCTCACTTCTAAACATGCTTTCTACGTACATCCCCTCCAACGAACGGGTTATCACCGTTGAAGATGCGGCCGAGTTACAGCTACAGCAAGAACACGTCGTGCGCTTAGAAACTCGCCCGCCCTCCATGGAGGGCACAAACGCTGTGAGCATTCGCGACCTTATTAAAAATGCCCTGCGCATGCGGCCCGACAGAATTATTGTTGGAGAGTGCCGCGATGGGGCGGCTCTAGACATGCTACAAGCCATGAATACAGGCCATGATGGATCTATGACGACCACTCATGCCAATAGCCCAAGAGAATGTCTCGCCCGCCTTGAAACACTTTGTCTCATGGCAGGCATGGACTTGCCAATTCGCGCGATTCGCGAGCAGATTTCTGGAGCCGTCAACTTGATTGTTCAAATTTCTCGTATGTCTGATGGAAGCCGTAAAGTATTAAGCATCACAGAGGTGTCCGGACTACAGGGCGACGTTGTTACTTTGGGTGAAATCTTTCGTTTTAAAGAGACCGGCTACGACAAAAACCGCCGCATTCTAGGAACTTTTCAGGCAACTGGAACGATTCCTAGTTTTATTCAAAAGCTCAGCGACAAGGGCGTAGTTATCCCAAGAGAAATTTTCTCAAACGAGTCCCGCCAGGCGCCGCAAACAGAACAAAAGCCGATTCAAGGACCAAAGCCAATGGGCCCCTTGAATCCAATTAAAAAGACGAGCTAAAGAAAGGGATTTCTGATGCCTACTTTTCTTATGAACGAGTGGTTTTTAATACCTGCAGTTTCAATTTGTGTTTTTCTTATTGCTTATGCGCTGTCAGATAAGACTCTTGATTTTTTATACAAACGTAGCTTGGGCCAAAGAGAACAAGTTTTAAAACTATTAAAACTTATGTCCGTTGAAGTCGATCAGAAGCAAGTAACAATGGCAATACTGCTGCTGAGCTTTGGTTTGGGCGGGCTTTTTTTTCTTTTGTTCTGGCCGAATATTATAATGGGAGTTTTTTTTGGCGCCGCGGTTACGATCGCGGGATGGTCCCTTCCACTTCTCATCGTCAGAATGCTCTATGAAAAACGCTGCAACGCCTTTGTTGACCAAATGGTCGATGGACTTACGATCATGGCTAATGGAATCAAAAGCGGCTCTAATCCAATGCAATCGATGGCCAGAGTTGTCGAAATTATGGGAAACCCGATAAGCCAGGAGTTCAATCAAGTCATCATGCAGAATCAAGTCGGTCAGAGCTTTGAAGATGCCCTTTCTGACTTAGGCGAAAGAATCCCCAGACCCGACGTGCAGATGTTTGTAACGGCAATCAATATTCTAAAAGAAACTGGCGGCAACTTAGCCGAAACTTTTGAAACCATTGTCACGACCATCCGAGAGCGACAAAAAGTTGAAAAAAAGATTCAGGCGCTTACGGCCCAAGGTCTAATGCAGGGTCTTATCGTGACAATGATTCCGTTCATACTCGCGATTGTCTTTTTTATTATAGATCCGGGCTTTATCAGGCCCATGTTCAACACGACCCTAGGTCTAGTCCTACTCGTTGCGATGTTAGGACTCCAAATTATCGGTGGCGTCCTCATCAAAAAAATTGTTACAATCAAAGTGTAATTCTATTGTTCTTCAAGGATGAGGTCCAAATGAAAAGAGCACTCTTAGTGTTTCTGCTATTAGCAGGTGTCCGCGCTCATGCGCTCATAGACATGAAAAATGCCAACTACTCAAATACCTGGATTGATATGGAAGTTCCCGGAAGCGGCTTCGACTTAAAAGTCATCCGAACTTATAACAGTCGCTCACTTTTCAATGGAATTTTCGGCTTCGGCTGGTGTTCAGACTTTGAAACCAGCCTCGAGGTCACCGGCGACAGCAATGTCAAAATCAAAGAGTGCGGAGGCGGCCAAGAAGTGGTCTTCTCCCCTCGAGAAATGACTAAAAAAGACGTTGATACGACAATCAACGCCATCCTTGTCAAAATGAAATCCGACAAAAAGATTGGCCAGACTGAAGCCTTCTATAAAGATATGGCCACAAAACTCTACGAAGATGACGATCTCAGATCTGAATACGCACGCCAATATGGAATCCAGCCCTCGATCAAAGAGGGCACAAAGTATTTCGCCAAAGGCCGCGAAGTCGAAAACGTTATCTTCAGCAAAGCCTACTACACTCGAAACCTGGTTGATGGCAGCTCTCAGAGATTTAATCTTCAAGGAAAGCTCACTCACATCTACGATAAAAATGGAAATTTCTTAAAGTTAGAATATGAAAAAGATCAGCTTAAAGAGGTTGCTGACAATAATAGTCGGCGCCTCGTTTTTAAGTTTTACCCAAACAAAAAAGTTAAAACTATTACCGGTCCAAATGGGTTGCTCGCCGAATATCGATTTTCAAATTTAGATGACCTTTCGTCTGTCCGAAATGCTTGGGCTAAAGTTTACAACTTTGAATACGATGATCTACATAATCTGACCAAAGCAGCTTGGCCCGATAAAACTTTTATTGCGCTCAGATATGATAAAAAAAACGACTGGGTGATGGGGTTTACTGATCGCGAAAAGTGTACGGAGACTTATAACTACGAATTCGCACAAAATGACCCTCGAAGCCACTACTGGTCCACGGTTAAAAAGGTTTGCGGAAAAGAAACCGTTGCTGAAAACAAGTACGAGTTTTGGCACAAACAGCGTCCCGATGGTCAGTATTTTCTTCAGCGCGTGCAAAGCAGTGTCGGCGGAAATGTAACAGATATCAGCTATCACGATACCTTTGGAAAACCAGTTTCGATTCGCAAAAATTCCGAAAAAATTTCGTACGAGTATTACGCGGATGGCCTAGTGAAAATCAAGGCAAGCAATTCTGTTCGCATGAGCTTTGAATACGATCCGCAAAACAAAAAAGTAAGCCAGGTCACAAGCGCCTTTTACAACGAAAAAGGTCAAAAGATCAGCACGAAGTCCTCTCAGTTCAAATACGACGGCAAAGGAAACCTCGTCTACGCACAAAACAGCGATGGGCAAAAAATCAATATGACCTACGACAACAAGGGCCGTATTGCCACCATCACTGATCACGCTAAGAAGATTGTAAAAATTGAATACGAAGAGCGCTATGGAAAACCAGCTGTAGTTACCCGCCCAGGGCTAGGTACAATCCGCGTGACATATAAGCCCAACGGCGAAATAAACAAGGTCGAAAGCAAAGAAGGGCCTAGCGTAGCAATGCAAGTTGCCAGCACCTTTAATAACCTCTTAGATGTTGTTGCCCCAGCAACTTCAGAAATTTTCTAGGAAAGGGACTCTTTAAATGAAAAATGTTCTCCTCGCCCTCGCAATTTTCTTAACTGTCTTTACTCTGTCTTTTCAAACTGCCTATGCCGAAGAAGATGGTTGGCCACCGCGCGACGAACGCGTGAATCCCCCCTCTAGTATGCCAGAAAGAGGCACAACCGATGATGCGAATGATGTTTATGACATTGAACAAGGCCACAACAAAACTGCAGCAAAGATAAAGGATAAAACAACCCATCCTGAGGTTTGCGATTCGTGTCTATTGAATCTGCTAGACACCGAAATTACGAAAAAAACAAGCGCCTCGTCTTCTCCGGGCAAGTCTCCTAGTGGCGCCAAACCCCGCAATGAAAATGGGGCTGAGTAACAGCGTCGCTCCACAAGTGCGCAATACGATCGAGGTAATTTGCCGTCTCATAATGAGACAGGGGGCCCAATTTCGCTTCTCGCCTGTCAACGCGCAAGACACTCTCTGCGTCTGTCAAAATCCTAAGCCCCTAAAATCACTGTGTTAAATATAATCTTTGCGCGCCGGATTGTGGCACACGCTTCGCAATGAAGTTCATTGAACCGTTGCTTCTACAAGGAGGAGCTTATGTATTTAACAAAATTGGTATCGAACGTCGCTGCGGCCGCAATCGTTGCATTTGTCGCAACATCCGCTCACGCCGCAAACGCAAAGAACCACACCGGAACTGACTGTAATGCACGAAACTCAAAAAATATCTGGGATAAAACTACTGAAAAAAGTAAGACTGCCGAAAAGCAGGCCCCCAAAGCAGTAAAAGCTGAAAAGGGCACGAAGTAAGCTTCTCAAATATTAACATCCGGTGCGCTGGGCCCACCTCAGCGCTTGCCGTTCGTCTGATTTACTTTCCAGCCTGAGCACTTGTGCTCTGACGATAGTTTTCGACTGTGCCGACGACACCGCCTTTGACAGAATAGTAGAACTTCTTAAGAGCCAAGGCGCCACCCGCCGCGACGCTTTGAACATAAACAGCAGTGCTCGATTTTTGCAAAAACCACTGTGCCTGCTGCTCTAAAGAGGACGGGCCGACTTTGACTTGCATTAAAACCGTAAGAAGTGCGGTTAAGATTAGGCTTTTGATTACAAATGCAAACTCACTCATGATTCTGCTCCGGAGTTATTGAAAAAAATCTGCTGACCGCTCTTAGAACGCTCTCTTTTGTAAATGGCTTCAAAAGATACTCGTCACAACCAACGCTCATGGCATTATCCATAATATTTTTTTCGTCTATTGTCGAACAAGCGATTATTTTTACATCGCTTGTTAAGCCTCGGATATCTCGTGCGACTTCAATGCCATTTTTTTTTGGCATCACCATGTCTAAAATAACCAGATCCGGAAGAACTTTTTCAAAAAGAAGCAGTCCTTCTTCGCCGTTAGAGGCGTCGCCGACACAAAGGCCACCCGTGCCCTTAAGAATGTTCTTAATAAGCTCAACAACAAAGGGGGCATCATCAATTACGATATAACGAAAGCTCATCTCTTTATTATCGAAATATAGAAGGGCGAAGTCTAAATGCTTTTTCTTCTCTAGACCAAGGTGGGCTTAATTTCCCCAGCGATATCCCAAAGAAAACATATATAGCGTGTTAGTAACGCTGACGTTTTTAGGTGTGGCTGCCGTTGCGGGATCAACAATGCTGGTCGAACCATCGAATAAGTTTTTATCGGATGAAACTGCCGCCTCGTAGAATATTTGTGCCTGACGAGATAGATTCACTTCGCTGCCAACTTGTAATCCAAATCTTGTGTTCTCAACGTTGTTTCCGGATTTGATTTCCAGCCCAGTCTTTTCTTCTGTATGTTGCAATCTTGGAAAGAAAGATCCTCCCACGAGCCAAGCGACCTCGTTGCTTGAGGGAATTCGTAAGGCCATCTTAACCCCAAAGCCAGTGGTTTTTAAGCGAGCCCTGTAAATATCATCCGCCGGCACCGTCATTTTATAATCACTGTATAGCACATCAAACTCGACAGACTTAGAAACGCGTGAAAATCCAAAAAAATTCCGAAACTTAACGGCCACGTCGAAAAGCTCATGGCGGGCCGGACTCCTTGTTCCGGTAACCGGATCGCCACTTGTGTCTGCTCCCAGAGAAAATAAAAATGCTCCCCCAATTCCAATAGCAGGGGTCAACCAAACATTTGCACCAAGATTCATCGCCGAAAAAACGCTTCGATAATTTCTATATGAAAAGTTAGAAGCCGCCTCCGCCGTTACAAAGCCAGGAGCAAAACTCACCTCAACCTTATTGCCTCTCGGATCGTCATCACTAAGCTGCGAATCATAAAAATCGAGAACTTTATCTGTATTCGAATCAATTAAACTCTTAGCTTGTTGTGAAAAAGAGGGCTCATAGACTGTCTGGGATTCGGTGGCTACTTGGGCCGTCGCTTGTGGCAAAATAGGCGGCGACGCTGGCGCCTGGACGTTTGTCGCAGTTTCGCTATTCGCAGGTTTTCTCTTTTTTGGTCTTTCGTTCAAAGCGGAGGGTGCTTTTTCATCTGGGCCAGCGCCGCGACCATGGGCTCCTAGCAGAAGCTCATATGAAGAGTCTAATTGTGCTTGTACGGGCGTAGTAATTAAAAGAACTGTTACTAAAAATAAATACGTAAATACAAACTTCATACCAGATTTTTCGGTTTCTGCTCTCATTTACTTGATGTGAAATTGACGGCTTTTTTTTCGAAGTGCAGAATAATACTATGCGAACATATGTGCACCGCTTCATTCTTGTTTTTGTTTTTATATCTTCACAGGCTTGGGCCCAGGCGAACTCGCCCTTCGTCAGCATGGCCGACCAAGATCTCAACATAAAAAAGGTCTCGGTCGTCCCATTTACAGACAACATCAAAGGCATCTACTCAAAGCCCCTGTTTAAAAAATTTATCGAACTCGTTAGTGCCGATCCACAGTGGGGCTATGAAGCATTTCCCGATGGGCCGGCCAACTCGCTCGTCGATTTTGAAGAAGATCCAGAATCCGCAAAAAATGTCTTGGTGAAAACAGGGGCAGATGGCTTTTTTTCGTTTCGAATTACCAAGGGCCCCCGCGGTTTAAATGGAAAATTAACTTTCTTTGCAGGAAAGTCAGGGCTTCCTCTTCTTCAAGAAGACCTGCACGATTTCGCAAAATTCGAAATTGCCGAGGTCGAAGAGCAGCTTCAAGAAATGTATACGAAAATCAAAGCTCGCATGCCTTATCGAGGGTTAGTCTTAAGTCGCCGAGGACAGGAAGTGACCATCAATCTCGGCTATAAAAATGGATTGAAAAACGGTGACGAGCTCACCGTTGTTCAGATTTTGCAGCTAAATCGTCACCCCAAGTTAAAAATAATGGTGAGCTCCGAAAAGGAGATCATGGGGAGAGCAAAAATTTTTAAAATCGATGAGCACCTAAGCTTTGCCCATATTACCTTCGAGCGAGAGCCCGGCGCCGTAAAGGTTTCATCGAAGATCCTTCCCCTTGAGTTCGTCCAGTATAATGAGCCCGTAGTTACACCCGATGGAAAATTTGTCCCAGGCATAGAGAACCGGAAAGATCGCGACCTCAGCTTCGGCGACAGCCCTCGAGAGTGGCTTCCTCAAGAGCCCCCTCAGTACGGCCGAATTGCGCTTCTTGCGGGACTCGGCGCATACAGTCTTTCTTCGAATCTTTCGGCGTCGGGGTCCATCGAGGGGGGATCACCCTTTACTCCGCAAATTGGCGCGAAGGGAGAGCTTTGGATTAACAGCGAGTGGGCCGTGGTCTTCGGCCTCCGGCAGTCAATATTTAGCGTCACAAATCCGCTGGCTGGGTCTAATCCAAAAACACTAAATATATCACTCGCTTCGTACCGGGTACTCGGGGCT
>JAMIQD010000084.1:0-2973 GCA_035914755.1 Pseudobdellovibrionaceae bacterium
CCCGGACTGCAATCGTAGAATTTAAAAATATCTACCCTGCCTATAGTTTAGACCAAAAATACATTATTGGCTTTGTCTGTACAAGCGTAGGCAAGATCGTCTCGGTTGGCGACGAAGCTCGAAGGATTGATTTTATCTAGTTCAAAATATCTAAAGCTAGGACGCCGATGACAGCGGAGTCGGGCTTTTCTTGTCGACAGGGGCGAGAACAGCAACGATGTCCTTGGGCTTGTTTTCGATTATCCAACCAAAATAGGGATCCGTATTGTAAGCCTCACCGAGGGCCTCTCGGAGCGGCCCCTGCAGTTTTTCAAGATGATACCAGGGCACATCTGGAAACATATGATGCTCGGTATGGTAATTAAAATTTAGAACCACTAGGCGGGCAAACCACCTTGGATACACACAGCTTCGTACTGTCAAATATTGCTGCCACGCTGGAAACTTTTCTTCGCCGCGAAACTGAGGGAGCTGCAAGTGATGTGGCAAATTCACAACTTCGATGGCAACAAAAAATAAAAACAACGAAGGGAGTAAAACTCCGAAACTAAATGACAGCGGAGTAAGCACAATCAAGGCCCCCCACGCAAGAGCCGGAGCAACAAGACTCACGAGAATCTTTGTCGATCCTAAATTTTGTCGATAGATATTAAGAGAAATCTTCCAAAAAACCACGTGCTGTAAGATCGCTAAAATAGGAAACCACGTCCTCCAAATAACCGACAGCGCTCTCTGAATTTGCGGCGACATTTTTGGCACAGCCACAACAAGGGCCATTACCGAATCTTTCTCTACGTTGCCGCTCCACTGATGATGGCTCAGATGGCTCTTGCGCCAAGTTTCATAAGGAAAGAGTCCCACCGCCCCACAAAGAATACCCATTAACTGATTGATAAATTTATTTTTTGAAACGGCTCCATGAACCGCCTCATGCATAACTCCAAAGCATCGGAACATAAGCACAAACATCAACAGACTGCCAAGATAGCGCAGCCACGAGCCCTCAAACTGAATCCATAAGTAGGCTATCCCAGCCACCAGCGCTGCGTTTTGCAAAAGATATGTCGGCAAAGCAGATGGTTTTTGTTCGAGATCCAAGCTGTTACGAATTTTTATATAGGTAGCGCGATTCATTGGATCCTTCGTCATGCGGCTTTTTGCAACTCTAGCAGTGGCAACACATCTCTTCGATCCGATACCACCAATCGCATGGCCCAAAGCTCATCAACAAGACCACTCATTTCTTGCCGCGGATGTTTTGCAATCACCTCATGAAAAAAACCCATCAACTCAACCGTGTCGCCGTGACCAGACGGAACTTCATAAGCGATTTCTTGCGCCCCCCATTTGCCGCAAGCCCCCTGAACATTTCGATCTCGCCGCAGGGCTGCCGTCATCCCGTCGGCACCTGAATGCAAAAAGGTCTTAGCGACCAACCCCATAAGAAGATCCTTCATTGAAAAGCCTAGGGTTGTTCGTCGTGCATTTTTTGCGACGGTAAAATTGCTACAAACAATAATGCGATCACCGTGAGTTCGTAGCTTTTTTATATGGGTTTCGCCCCAGTTTGCGAAATAAGAGTCTTTAGCAAAGCTCGCCATTTTTGGATCTGCCCACCTATAAAAACATAGGGCCAAACACTCATCATCTTTAAAAACCGCTCCGACAAAGTCTTGCCTCGTAAAGGCATCAGACTTCAGAAATCCAGGAGGCTTTTCGAGCTCACTGAAAGCCTCTGTCCAAGTTTGTTCCCAGCACCGATATACTTCTTTGTAGATGGACTCTTTTTCTTTTTCGGGCCATTGCCCCGGAACGATCACGTATCTCAATCCTTGCATGAATTCCTCCCCAAAACATGCTAAGTTTATAAACATTTGTTTTTTATAAAAAGACCAGCCCGCCTCTTAAACAAAAAATTTGGATGTTTGTCCGGATAGACTAACTAGGCTTGAGGCGTTAAAAACTCACAAAGGTGATGAGAAGAGCGCAGTTCTTTTGTTAGGTCCTCATATTCTGAGATATAAGTCCCGACCAGCTCCCAAAATCTCGCGGAATGATTCATGTGCCTAAGGTGTGCCAGTTCATGGACTATGACGTAGTCTATAATTTCTGGTCGAAAAACAACCAGTCGCCAATTGAAGTTAATCGCTCCTCGGGATGAACAACTTCCCCAGCGCGTGCGCTGCTCTCTAAACTTAAGCGACGTTGGATAAAGACGCATTGTTTGGGCCCAAAACTCTGTACGCTCGGTGATTTTCTGAACGGCTTCCTTTTTATAGAACTTTCGAATTTCGGCCAATAGATGCGGTTGCTCGTCTGTCAGAACATCCGCACTCCAATCATTTCGAGGGATATGAAGGCGCAACTCTCCCTCTTGCACAACCACAAAGGGGTCCTTGAGTACGGTAATAGAAATTCGAAGAGGACACTGCGCCCCCAAGAAGGGAAAGGTCTCATAGGACTTTATTTTCTTTTCTGGAAATTGCGCGCTTGTCTCTTCGAATTTTACAAGATTTTTTTCAATCCATTCTTTTTTTGCCAATAAAAATTCGTAGATCACTTTGGTAGAGGTCAGCTGCCCAGCCACAACTTTAATCGGTTTGTTTGGATACAAATAGATCGAGACCGTGCGGCGAAAGGCCCGGCGATGAACTTCGACCGTTCGGTTAAAAAAAGGAAAATGTTCTCTTTCAGTCTTGTTTGCCATGGCTTCTTATGAGATTTACACTGCCAGTATGAATTCAAAGACTTCGTTTTACAATCTCGATCCCGAAAAGGTTCTGCGAACCGCAGAAAACCAGGGCTTTTTGACGACAGGGGAGTTTTCGCAGCTCAACTCCTACGAAAATCGAGTCTTTGATATCCGCCTTGAGGAGCCGGTTGAAAATAACACGTCCGTTATTGCAAAATTCTACCGCCCTAACCGCTGGAGCAAAGAAAGCCTGCAAGAAGAGCATCAGTTTCTGCTCGATT
>JAMIQD010000085.1:0-5727 GCA_035914755.1 Pseudobdellovibrionaceae bacterium
GACCTTTCTGGGGGCGGCCATGCTCGCTTCCCAGTCCAAAGAAGTTCCCTTTGAAGAACTGCAATCCCGGGTCACCTCCAAAAAAGGAGTCACAGCAGCTGGACTTCAGTCCATGAGAGAGCTTGAGATAGAAAGGGCTTTACGCATCAGCTTTGAAAAAGCAGCGATGCGAAGCAAAGAATTATCTCGCGAAATCAAATAACAAGCCGTATCCTTAGAGGATACAAGTTCACGGAGGAACTAAATGAAAATTACTCCTATTGATATCATTCATAAGTCATTCAGCAAAAAAATGATGGGCGTTGATGGCACTGAGGTTTTGGAATTTATGGCCCAAGTGGCTTCGCAGATGGAGGCCTTGATCCAAGAAAGAAATTCCATGAAAGAGACTCTGCGCGAAAAAGAGCTGAGCCTTCTTGAATATAAGGAACGGGACCAGGTCCTTAAAAACACGATCGCAACCGCAACTCAAATGACTGAGCGACTTCGTCAAGATGCAGAACGCGAAGCAAAACTGATTCTCGCGGATGCAAATCATAAGGCAGAGATTATTATGCGAGATTCTCGCGACTCTCTTAAAAAGATGTATCAAGAGATCACAGATTTAAAAAGAGCACGGATGCAATTCGAAGCCAACCTGAAGGCTTTGGTCCAAGCTCATTTGTCATTGCTTGAGCAAGGCGAAAAGTACATGCCGCAAATGCATCTGCCGAATTACAATATGGCGAATGCGCCAACGACCCAGGACAAGTCGACCGGGGTATCTCCGCTTTCTGCAGGGTAAGATGATCACAAAGACAGATCGAGGAGTAAAACTCACCGTCTTTGTTCAGCCCAAATCAGCTAAAAATCAAATTATAGGGCCCCACAATGGGGCCCTTAAAATTAAAATCGCAGCCCCGCCCGTGGACGGAAAAGCCAATGCCGAACTGGTAAATTATCTCTCTGAACTTTTGGATATTCCCAAGCGACAGGTAGATATTCTGAAAGGCGACACTGGTCGCAATAAAACCGTAGAGATCACGGGACTTAGCCTCGAGAGTATTCAAGAAAAACTAGGAATTACTTTTTCTTAAAGATTTTCTGATCAACGCCGTCGTTAATTTCTTCTTTAAAAACGGGCCCTCTCTTGTCGGGGTCTAATTCTCCGTCCGTCGATAATTCGTTAGAGCGATTCAAATAGTAACTGGGCTGACTGTCCCAAGTATAAGTGATATTAACCCCGCCATGTAAACCGGCGGCGCTAGAAGAGCCCGTTAAGGTCGTTCCCCCGCCCACGGAGAGGGCCAAGGATTTGCCCATTTTAAATTTGATGTAAAGCTCTGAGTCTACCAAGGAAGGATCGACTGAATAAAATTTTAAACTCCCGCCATTGACCCGGTCGTTCACAATCAGTCGTGAGGTTTTTCGATCTTTATCAGGGTCATCCATGATTGTTTGATAACCAAAAATTTTTCCGCCCAAAATCACCGAGGCCCATTGAAACTCAGCGCCGGCCCCCCAAGGCAACAAGGCCGAACGCTCTTGACGATAAGTCCCGCCCAAATAACCAAAAGGCACAAACCAAGAAAACTGCTTTTGAACTCGCAGCAAGCCTGTTCCTTCTATGACCCCTTCGCTGTTCATGACAGTGTCCGTATTTTCGCTGATTTTGCTAAAGGGAAATAAGAGGCTGAAATCCGAGATCACGTCTATGCCGTCATTATAAATCATGTAGGCAAAACCGAGAGTGGCATCTGCGAGAGTTGAGTTGCTTCTGTTGGCATCAAATCCGGAACTGTTCGCCATTGCGATATTTAAGTTCCCGTACCAAGAGCTTCTTTTGCTCAGATCGTAACGTGCTTTTATCAAAAAATTCCACAACTCGAACCACTGTCCCGTAGGCAGTCTTTGATAAGAGTCCCCACTAGAAATGTAGTTGGCGTCAGACTTGAGGTACTGGGTTTCAAGCTCAAAGTTGTAGGTGCCGCGGCGGAATCGCTGGAAATCGTTATGGGAAGCCCCCATAGAACTTTCGCCCGCTAGCGCCACAAGAAAGAACGTCATTAGAGTATTTGCAATTTTCATAACTTCCCCATATTAACAGAATAGAAGCGAGGTGAAGACTTTGTCCACTCCATCTAATAAATCTCTACTTGGTATCATATTTTTCACAGTTTTCCTCTACCTTGTGGGGTTTGGAATATTAATTCCAATCGTCCCGATCTTAAGTCGTGACTTTGGTGCCACAGCCCTGCAAACCGGCCTTCTAATGTCAGTCTATTCATTTATGCAGTTTGCCTTTGCGCCCTTTTGGGGGGGGCTGAGCGACCGAATGGGGCGACGGCCCATTCTGCTCTTTTGCCTTCTTGGCGAGGCCTTTTCGTACCTGCTCTTTGCCTGGGCTCGTTCTTTGGAATGGCTTTTTGCGGCCCGCATACTGGCGGGATTTTTTGGCGCAAGCATCTCGACGGCATCAGCCTACATATCCGACATCACTCCCCCCAACGAACGCTCCAAGGGGATGGCCCTGATTGGAGCAGCTTTTGGTTTGGGATTTGTGGTAGGCCCGGCCCTCGGAGGAGGCCTGGCGCTCTGGGGTCAGCAAATTTCATCGGCTCCACATTTTGAAACCAGTTTTTGTGCACTTTGGGTTGGCGCTCTTTGCCTCGCGAATTTTTTATTTGGCCTGAAATTTCTCAAAGAATCGCTCAAAGAAAAAAATCAGTCTGCTCATAAAAAAAACCGCCTTGCTCTCTTAAAAACCTACCTCTCACAAAAAACCATGGGCGCTATGATGAATGTGTACTTCTTATCTTCTTTGGCAATGGCAGGGATGGAGGCTACTTTAATATTATACATGGGCGAACGCTTTGACTGGAAGCTTCGCGAAGTCAGCTTTGGTTTTGCTTATATCGGAGTGATTACTGTTATTTCTCAAGGATTTCTTGTGCGTCGATTGATTCCAAAATGGGGAGAAAGAAAAACTCTGCGCTTCGGTTTGACCTTATTCACCCTTGGTCTCGTGGGTATTGCATTTGCGCCGTCGGTCCCATGGATGGGAGTCACGATGACATTGCTGGCTCTCGGCAATAGCTTCACCAATCCCGCAACAATGGGGAGCATCAGTCTGTTAGCTCCAGCGGCGGACCAAGGAATAACGATGGGGGTGGCGCAAAGCTTAGCCTCACTTGGTAGAATTTTAGGACCAGCGCTTGGCGGATTTTTATATCAAAGTTTTGATATTCGTTCACCTTTTGTGACTTCGGGCTTCTTGGCCTTGATCGGACTCTTAACGGTGATTTCTATTTCTAAAAGCCTTCCGGATTCTGGAAAGAAGGTTTCGTAATGGCACAATCAATTGGTTTTTTTCAGTTTGATAATTTGGTCAAGGGGCGAGTGCCCTTTCTATTTGTAAATCTTAACATTGATACGAACGCCCTCTATCCCCACATCTACAAAATGCATTTGGATCGAATGCTCTTAACTATTCCTGATCAGGATCTTGCGGCGATGGAAGCTGCAAAAATTGTCTCTTTTATTCAAGACCAAAAACACCCGTCCCATCAAGCCATCGTCCTTCTTTGCGAAAACGGAGAGAAATCCGAACTCATCGCTCACACTCTTGAGGGTGCCGGCTACGTAAATGTTTTCGTGGTCGCGGGGGGCTGGCTACAGCTTCTTGAGGAGCAGCAAAATTCCAACACTTACTAAGCCCTGCCTCTCCGCGTAATTTTTCCACTCAAATGCCTAAATTCGCTCTGAAAATCGTTGTTTGACGGTTTTTACACATGAATATCGCCTGTAATGCTTGCTATCAGAGCTGCTTTTTTATACATCGACGGTGCATGACTAGAATGAACCGCTTGTTTTCCGCTAGCCTCCTCGGCTTTACGACATTAGCAATGAACGGCTGCGATGCCATTTATTGGGATGAGTCCGCAAGCCTTGCTAGGGTGCAGGCCGAAACGCAAGATCAACAAGAAATTCGGGTCTTAACCTTGAGGAATCCCCTCACTTATTCTACCGATAGGGCCGGGCACCAGTTTGGTATCGATCACGATCTACTTGAAAACTTTGGAACTCATTACAATCTAAAAATTCGCTATATCGCTCTTGAAAATGAGCTCGAGATCAAAAAAGCCCTCACAGAAGGTCACGGCGATATTGCTGCGGCTCGCTTGCCCACGCCAGAAGCTCATCAAGGGGTATTGCTCGGACCCACTTACGAAGAAACATTTTTGAGTCTATTCTGTCGAAATAAATCTCAAGTAGAAAACGTTCGTGACTTAAGCAAAAAGAAAATCTCGATGCTATCGAAAGACTCGACGTTAAATTTGCAGCAACGGCTTATGCGCCTAGCGCCGCAAGCGCTAATTCAGGTTCGCTCTGAAGCCACTGTTCAAAATTTATTTCGCGAGGTGGATAGCGAAAATCTAGACTGCGTAATCGCTGAAAATCTTGAGGGTGAACTTTATGCTCGTTATTATCCATCAATTTCTAAAGTCACCGCACTGACCAACTCCTACTCTCTTAGCTGGCTTGTTCGAGCGGACGCCTCAGATCTAAATCGCTTGCTACAAGCCTGGTTTAAAAAGGCAAGCCGCAAAGATGAGGTCATGCGAATTCATGATCGCTACAAACTACCGCTTTCTGAACTCGATCGCAGCGACGTCATCCGCTTTATGAAACAGTCACGACAAACTCTGCCGACTCTGACTGAAGACTTCAAGAAGGCGGCAAAAGAGCACAAGCTACCTTGGCAATTGGTGGCTGCAGTTTGTTACCAAGAATCTCAATGGGACAACGAAGCTGTCAGCTATACAGGCGTGCGGGGACTCATGCAACTCACTCAAGAAACTGCCGACCATTTAGGTGTTGAAGATCGAACGGACCCTCAGCAAAGTATCTGGGGCGGCGCCAAGTATCTACGCTACTTGCTCAATAAAACTCCGCGCCATTTAAGTTATAAGGACCGCGTGTCCCTGGCACTAGCTGCCTACAATATCGGATTTGGTCATTTACGAGATGCGCAAAAACTTGCTGAAAATTTAGGTAAAAATCCCTATTCTTGGCGCCATCTGCGCGAAGTCTTACCACTCCTCGAAAGTCCCGCCTACGAAAACAGTCTTGAATACGGCTTTGCTCGCGGCAGCGAAACCGTGGAGTTCGTCGAACGCGTCACCGGCTTCTACAACCTCATGGTCGCTACACAGCCTTAATTGCCGGGTGCACTTTGTACGCCTTCTCATTTTTTAAAACCCAACTCTCTTAACCCATCTCTCCAATGAAGAAGGTTAATACCGTCAACTACCTGGTTAGTATTATCATTAGACAAACAAAAGAAATCGCCTCTTGCCTGTGTTCTTTTAATGGATTTTAAAGCGGAAAGGTCAGACTCTAAGATGCGGCGACTTGATTTTATTTCAACATACGCCTTAGGAGCACCCGGACGATCAATGATGACATCGACTTCAAGGTCATTATTTGTTTGAAGATAAGAAAACTGATAATCCAAAGAAAAGTATGAATTTAGACGATGCATTTCTAAAACAATAAATTGCTCAAATAAATCACCATATTCAAATGTTGACTCTTCGAGGGTTAAATTCAATTTACGATTGAAGCTTCTTACAACTCCTGTATCGAAATAGTAAAATTTAGGATTTTTTCTTTGTCTTTTTCGAAGGCTTTCATCATGTGCTTGCAACAAAATTCCTATATGAGTGTCTCTGAGAATTTCAAAAT
>JAMIQD010000086.1:0-21316 GCA_035914755.1 Pseudobdellovibrionaceae bacterium
ACGGTTAGCTCGATTGATACTCAGCACATGAGCCACAAGTCAGCGACCGTCGGCACAGAGTGCGCAACCTGTCACTTGAATGATCAAAACACCAATCCGCGAGCTTGGCAAAAAACCACTCGCTTCCACACCGCTGTTACAAATCCAGCAACCTGCCAAGACTGTCATGGTTTGACAAATGGCGGAGGGACTGTTGCGGGAACAAACAACGACCTCCCTGCCGGCCTCACCTTCTCTGATACAAAGACAACTTCGAGTGTCGCTCCGGCAAATACTTTTGCTCAGATCACTCACCAGGAGATAAATGTTGCAGGTAAAGACTGTAAAACCTGCCACACTCAGGTTGGCCCTGGTGGAACAAACTGGAAATCCGCTCAATTTCACTTAAAGGTTGCAACCCTTACCCTCAACAGCACCACAGGTCGATGTGATAATTGTCATATGAATATCAAACCTACTGTTGTGGTTGGTGGAATGAATCACGCCACGATCGGCACTCAAGATTGCAGTGCTTGCCACAACTACCCTGGCACCGGAACCAAGGGTGCCGGCAATTGGCTCGGAGCAAGCTCTGGAGGCCCGCACACAGCTGCGTTCCTCGCTTCGACGGCAAATACCTGCGTGAACTGTCATACGGCTGGAGGGTCTACCGTAGCTCCAATTGGAATGCCCAACACCGTCATCAACAGCGGTGATCTTGGTAAGTACTCTAAAGTTATTACCTTCGCGCATAAATTCACAAGCAACACCGCCGGAACTGCCGGAACCTCGACCGTCACCTATACGATGAATGTCTGCCTTGGCTGCCACAATGCGGCCGCTGTTAAGGCTGCAGCAAATAATGGAGCTGGTTATTTGGATACAAAAGCCTGGGTTGGCACTGGCACATTCAATCATAAACTTCCAAGCACCGTTACTTTCAATGGAACAACGACAACTGTTAATGCTTCAGCAGCAATCCAATCCTGCCTCCCATGCCACAGCAATGAGGCTCTAAGCGGGACTAAGCACAACCTCAACTGCGTCGCACCAATGGCGCCTAGCGACTGCGTCCAGTGTCACCGTAATGGTGGCTCTTGGAGTGATCAAAAGGGCGGACGACCTGTTTGTAAGTAACAGGCAAAATGACTCTCGACTTTTGTCAGATAATATTTTGAGTCTAGATCGAACAACAGAGAATTGGAATTTCGCCTCAAGCTCCGGATAATAGAAGCTAGAGGTTCCAATGCGTCTGTTGAATTTTATCGTGGATAATATCGTTCTAACTTTTATGGCTCTGGTTGGCCTTTACTCACTATTTGTCATGAATCGCCGCGAGCGACAACATATCGAAGCAAAAAAGCTCATAAAAAAGGCTGAGAAAAGTGGCTTGAATGAGCCCCTCTCTCTACACCCCGAAATCGACCCTGGCCTCTGCGCGGGATGCGGCTCCTGCACCACGGTCTGCCCTGAAGGCGACATCTTAAAACTCGTCAATCACAAGGCCGTCTTGGTCAGCCCAGCAAAGTGCGTAGGCCATGGGGAGTGCGAACGCGCTTGCCCCTTTGATGCTATTAAACTCGTCTTTGGAACAAAAACTCGGGGCATGGAAATCCCCCGTCTCAACTCCAATTACGAAACCAATGTTTCAGGTCTCTATATCGCAGGAGAACTCGGCGGAATGGGACTCATTCGAAATGCCATCAAACAAGGTATACTTGCAACTTCCGACGCTATTAAAAAATTACCCTCCGAAAAAACTGACTATGACCTAATCATTGTCGGTGCTGGCCCCGCGGGCATGGCTGCTGGAGTCACTGCCATCGCTGGAAAAAAATCATATCTGCTGCTCGAGCAAAATACCTTCGGCGGAACTGTCTATAACTTTCCTCGGCAAAAAATCGTTATGAGCTACCCTTTTGATTTACCTATTGTTGGAAAATTTAAATTTGAAAGCAATAAAATATCCAAAGAGCAACTTCTTCAGTACTGGAATGGAGTACGAAAAAAAACTGGCTTAAAAGTCAACAACAACACCAAGTTTGAAACGGTTGAAAAAATCGGCAACATTTTTAAAGTTAAATCCAGCCTCGGCGAACACACCGCAAAAAAAGTAATTCTTTGCCTCGGCGTTCGCGGCAGCCCTCGCAAGCTTGGCGCCCCAGGCGAGGACCTTGCAAAAGTGACCTACAACCTTGTCGATCCAGAACAGTATCAAAATAAAAATATCATTGTCGTCGGCGGAGGAAATGCTGGGGTAGAAGCCGCGCAAATGTTAGGCGAGAGTCGCTGGCACAACAAAGTTCATCTTCTCGTACGCGGCCCAGTATTTGATCGCTGCAACGACGACAATAAAGAAAGAATCACAAGCATGGAATCCCGCGGTCTAGTTAAAATACTCTTCAACACCTCCGTTGCGTCTATCGAAGAAGGTTTTGTAAATATCAAAAAACAAGATGAAACCCTTCGTCTCGCGAACGACTTTGTCTTTGTTTTTGCAGGAGCCGAACTGCCCCATAAGTTTTTGATGAGCCTCGGGGTAGAAATCGAAAAGAAATTTGGTGAAGGTTTAAAAAATGCGGTTTAAAGACATTATTATGCTCTGGATTCTCGTTTTAATATTTTTAAGCTACGAATATTATGGCTTGAACTTTAATGAATCTCTTTCAATTCTAAAAAAGTTGCAAGCAGAGGGATATATTCCCAAAAGTTACCAAATAACTAAGGACCCAGGTCGACAACTCTCGCTCTTTTTGGGATGGACGGGCCTCAGTCTGATGGTGATCATGAATGTTTACTCTTTGCGAAAACGCGTTTCGTGGCTTTCAAACGCTGGAAAGATTACCGCGTGGCTAAATTTTCATATTTTTTGTGGTCTTATCGGGCCGACATTTATTTTGTTTCACTGCAATTTTAAAGTTCGAGGAATTGTTGGCATTAGCTTTTGGTCAATGGTCGTCTCATTTACATCAGGGCTTGTGGGGCGTTACTTCTATGTGCAAATGCTTCAAGCTAAAAAAGAATTTGATGAAGAGTCCGAAAAAAGAATCGCGAAAATTTCGAGGGTGCTTGAACGTCTAAAAATACCCTTTACACCAGAAGACAAAGAAATCTACACTCAAAAAGCCCTGCAGCTCGTAGGCGCTCCGCTGAACGATAAGCCCTTCAATCCACTTAAAGCTCTGACCTACTCAATGATAGGCGACATTCGAATGGCTTTTTCGTCTCCTGAAACTCACCCTAAATGGCCGCCGGCCACTAAATTAATTTTAAAGGACTACGCCCTTAACAAAAGGCGGTCAGCACTTTTAATTCCCTTTCAAAGACTCATGGGCTACTGGCACGCTTTCCATTTTCCATTCGCGATCTTTATGTATGTTGCCGCCATCATCCATGTAACGGCGGCACTTTTATTTGGAGTCTAAAGTATCTCCACAGCCCTAGAGACAAAATTGTCATTTGCGCAGCAACATAAATTGCAACTACCAAGGCCCCTCCGCTCGAAAAGCCGTAGGAGTGCAAGCCGGCTGCTAGAATAAAATTCACGCCATACCAGGCCATAATGACCAACAAATAAGCCACCGGCGAAAGCGCAAGCAATGTAAAAGGCTTAAGCCAACCAGCGATTCGAGCATGCAACAAAGCCAGAAATCCGACATCTGCAATTAAGGCCCAGGTCTCTTTTGGATCCCAACCCCAAAACCGGCCCCAGGAGTAATCGGCCCAAACTCCGCCTAGAATAATTCCAACGGTCAAAAGAAAACACCCGAGTTGAATCATTCGATAGGCATAGTGGGAATACTCTTTAAAAAAGCTCTCGTTGTCTTTGTAAATCCATACTCGAATGAGCGCGATATTTCCTAAAACTGCAGCGACTGTAAATGCTGCATATGAAATCGTAATTGTCGTCACATGTGTAGAAAGCCAAAAATTACTTCTCAAAACAGCAACAATCGGATCCAGATCTGGACTTAAGATCATTGGAATTTGCTCTGTCAACATCAGGATAAATCCGCTGCAAAGCATGGCCGCTGCCAGAACGTATGGATTTTTATAGAGCAAATACAAAATTGCACTAAAAGTCGCAACTCCTAAAGAAACCCAAATCATTGTCCCATACATATTTGTCACGGGCGCAAATTGAGTGATATACACCCGCATAGAAAGGCCCAAAATGTGAAATAAAATTGGCAAGACGAATATCGCTGTAAGCACTTTCGGCGCTATTTTTGCTCTCGCAAAACCAACCATCAGAAGCACTCCCGCGAGAATGTATAAAAAACTCGCCCATAGAAAGGGCCTGAGATCATTATAAAAAACTTCTGCCTTCGTCTTTTCAAGATAGTGCCTAAACATCTCTGGAGCTTCTTGC
This sequence comes from Pseudobdellovibrionaceae bacterium, assembly GCA_035914755.1. Lineage (GTDB taxonomy): Bacteria > Bdellovibrionota > Bdellovibrionia > Bdellovibrionales > Bdellovibrionaceae > JACMRP01. The sequence goes on from JAMIQD010000086.1 coordinate 4,352, forward strand.
TTTTGCGAGGCCGCCATCAAAGCCGTCGCCCTTGCAACTTGATTACAGTCTGAAGCCATTAAACACTGAATATACTCACGGAGTGCTGATTGCATGTCAGCGGCCGCTCCTGGCATTTCGCCAGAAGCCCCATGTCCCGCTTTCAAAACGCTGTAATCCGCGGCCCTGGATAAGTGATCGCCGCGAATGATTGCTTGCAAAAGCATCGCCTGATTAAAAGTCTCAAGCACCGTCTTTTCAGCCGACGTTAACGACCTTGAGTTTTCTTCTTGTTTCTTAAAAAGGGGCTCAGCCAAACTAGAAATATTAGAGCTTTCTAAATCCGCAAGCGACATGAAACGCTTTGATTTCATAAAGCCCATCTGCACTCTCAGCTCTGGGTCACGAACCTCAACAATTTCAACAAAGGCCGCCGTCGGCGATGAGATAAAGGCCAAATAGGCCTGCACGGGATGAAGCCCCGTTCTTCTGTAGGCCCCATTTAAAAACAAAATAGTTTCCTGCGCGAAGGTGTCAAAGGGCTTCAATCGACCGTTTTGATGGAGCATCAAATTGCGAATTGGATCCTTTTGGATATGTTGGCCTTGAATTTTAAAATCCATCATCGCTTTTTCTGGGCTTGCGCTTTCAACCTTGGGATTCATCCCTTCGTGCTGGGCAAAGGCCGGAATCAGCCAAAAAATATTAAGAAGAAATGCGAACGTCAGTTTACTTAATGTTGTCATTGAACTAAGCCCCTTTTTTGGCGCGATAAAATCGACTTTTCATCAAAGTATAAATAATAACTCCCAGAGAAAGAATAATACTCCCTAAATACTTCCAAAAGCGACCGGGATCCTTATTCACAGAAAATACCGAAATTGGGGGGGCATTAGGCTGCAAAGAGTAACTCGCCTGATAGACCGTAAAACCATCTGTCTTTAAGGGCTCATTCATAGAAATTTTTATCGACTCTCCTCGCCCGTTCACTTTTACCAAGCTTTCATAGGACATTGGAGTTTCGGTGCCCGGGTAGTCGATTTTAGAAAACTTTTGTAAATGAATTTCAAATGGAAGTGCCAAGTTTTCTCGGCCATAAAAAACATGTATTTTTTTATTATTAACCAAAATTTCTTTTTCGTCGCCTTCAGAAAGCCACACTGACGGCTGCGAAGGGTCCACATTCAACTCGATGGCACTGGGGGGAAGATTCGATTTTTTTTCTAACACAATCGGCCTAGCGACAACAGCAGACTGGCTACCCCGAATAATAGAGCCAACAAAAACCTGCATCCCCATCCACGGGGTTTGCATGTTTTCACCAGGCCCTAAAAATGCCTCTTGAACAAACTCTCCATTTTTAAATAGAACAACTTGAACCTTCTGCTCGCCCCCTTCCGGGATATGAAACTCAATGACATTCCCCCCGGATCGAGACACTGCAGAGGTCTCCTCTGTTGCGTTCGCTACTGCCGCATTCGCCACAGGGGCCTCGTGACCTTCGGCTACTACAACGCCCCCAGCCGACTTATACTGCAGCCTTAACCCAAAGGCCCCCTCTGGATGAAGCGAAAAGTTCTCGTGTTTAGCATAAGAAACCTCGCGCTTGGTTTCTCCATCTTTTGTCATCTCAAACTCCAGTGCTGGATTCGAACCTCCAGGATCTCCCTCTGTTAGTTTGTTCGCAGCTACGATGGCATTGCTTAGCTTTTTTTTCAGAACTATATCGACACCGTTCACCCTGAGCGGCTTACTTAGCATCTTAGCAACAGAGACTTGCTGGAGTTGCCTTCCTGTCTTTGCGTCCAAAATAGTCACAATGTCTTCTGCCGCCGCATTTGACGATGGATTTCTTTTCTTGTCTGGTGCTTTTTTTGCCGGTGCTTTTTTAGCAGAGGATGCATAAAGCCCCTTTATAATTTTTAAAGTTGCTGGCCCCATCTGCTTTTCGGGCTCGGCATCAGTGCTCAACCACTCCGTTACGTTAAAAAACTGACTTTTCAAAATAAAACTAACACTGGCCTCGTCCGAAAGACCTGGCCTTGCCTCATAGCTTTTTTCAACTTTGGCAAAAGGAATGTACTGAACAACTCGAAACCAAGCGCCTAGTTCTTTATTGATAAACTCAAGTTGTGAAGAATCCATGTGGCTCAGAGAACGATCGAAGGATAGTTTTTGTACGCTCGGACTCCCCTCGTTTTGATAGCCCACCATCAAGCGAGGCAAACTGACCATCGAATTGCTGCCGCCCTCCATCACTTGCAGTTGTCCATCAATCCCAAAACGAGTAGTTACCATTCCACCGGCAAGCAAAATCAGCAGCCCTACATGAGTTGTCACAAAGCCAATCTGATGCTTCTTAAAGGGATAACGAGAGAGGGGGGCGCAGAAAATATTCACCCACAGAACTGCCATAAAAAGAGAAAACCACCAAGATTTGTAAACCATCAAGGATGCATATTCGGCATTGTAAAGACTCTCAAGAATTGTGCCCCAGCCAACAAAAAAACACAGAATAAGCATCGTTGGCACCGCCAACCGCACAGATGACATAAAACGAAATATTTTGTTTTTATTTAACGCGGACACAACTTTGGTGAGACTCATATATTTCCCTTGTAATCATAAACTCAGTGATGCTCTAATCATATTGGTCAAATGAAATTGATCAAGACATTTTCACCACTACTAATCTTCGCTGCAATGATGCTTCCTGAACAAAGGGCGTATGCTTCTAAATCCTATGGCCGGTTTTCCATAGGCGGATTCACTGCGACCGAAAAGTTTGCCTCAGATAATTTTGGCTCAAATTCAAATGACGAAATGGTGCTGTCCTCTCGTCTTTTCTACAAAGCGACAAGTTCCGGGGACGGAGCCTGGGAGTTTGTCTCGGATCTCAGAGACAAACACGATTTTTTTGACAAGCTCGATCGCGAACGACTCCAACTAACAGATAAGAATGAATTCCAAGCAAGACAACTCAGCACCCGCTGGGCCAACCCAAACGGTAAAGTCTCCGCCAGCCTAGGCCGCTTTCCTGTTGCTGATGTCGGCGCCATCTATACGGACGGGCTTCTTGCTGAATATCGCTGGAGTCCCGGTTTTTGGTCCTCTCTTTTCGGCGGCAAAAACCCTCAATCCGACAGCCACTCTTACTTGCAGTTCAATCCCAAAGCCAATATCGTCGGCACAGGCGTCACCTACCAAGCAAAAACAGGAGGCTGGGACAAAAACTTCTACTTGACCCACGGCCTTGTATCAGAAACCTACGAGAGTGAGACTGATCGCAATTTCTTATTTCATCAGATGAACCTTCAATGGCAAGAGAACTCCCGCATTCTCTCTCTTTTGTACGTTGACTTTATTCCACGAACTTACGTACAAAATGGAAGCTTTATTTGGCAACAACAATACTCCGAAAACTTCTCTTCTGAACTGGGTGTTTTAGGCATGGATAGCGTTCAATACTATCGTCACCAAGGGGTTCGCGAGACACTTCCGCCTAGCGCCTATCAAGAAACTCAAGCTAAAATTTCTCTTGGCAATCCTCGAGCCTCAAAATGGACTCTTGCAGGACTCTCGGGCAAACGAGCCTATGATCAAAAAGATAAAACTGAAGCGTCGCTCAGTTATTTTCAAACTCAGCTTTTTACGAGAAAAGTGGATGCTTATTTAAAAATTGGCGGGCGAAAAAACTTCATCTCGCAGGATACCTTTGCAAGAACTGGATTCGGATATTTTTCAAGAAAATGGGAGTACAATCTCGACATTGAATATTCCTCAGAAAAATACGATGATGGCACCCTGATGCATCCTCTCGTAACAGAATTTTCTATTTCTAACTCCCTCTCTCGTTCTCTCTTCTGGACTGGCTCCGTACAGAGGGCTGCCGATGAAAAAGTGACCATTATCACTTCCTTCTTCAAACTGAGCTACCGGTTTGGAGAGGCCGAAGGTGCGCCTCAGCGCGACACAGCTCCGCTCTGGGGGCCAATTTGAGATTTTATACCCTCGCCCTTTTAATTCCTCTTTTGAGTTTGTTTATCGGCAGTTCAAGTCTGGCCGAAAAAGAAGGCATCCTGAGCAAACTTCTCGCCCCCGGCCCTCTAATAAAAGGCCACCAAGATCTAGAGGACAAAGACTGCCTTAAGTGTCACGATGCAGGCAAGGGTGTTCCCAATGAAAAATGCCTAGATTGCCACAAGCCGATTAAACCCTTCGTTGAGCAAAAGCGCGGTTTTCATGGTCTAACCGGTAAGAACTGCATGGAGTGTCATCGCGAACACAAGGGTCGAGACTTTGACTCCATGGCTATCGATGAAAAAAAATTCGATCACAAAAAGTTAACTGGCTATGATCTCGAAGGCAAACATGCCGATATCAAATGCACCGAATGTCATAAAAACAAACTCGGCCCCAAATACTTGCGACCAGGAGACACCCAGTACTTTGGAAATACTTCAACTTGCATTAGTTGCCACAAAAAAGATGATGTTCACTTTTTCAAAGGCAACTTAGCCAAAAAAGACTGCAATGCCTGCCACGGAATAAAAACATGGAAAGATGAAATAAAGTTCGATCACACTCGCGACGGACGTTATAAATTAACCGGCAAGCATGCCGAAGCAAAGTGCAATGATTGCCATCTTACAAATAAGAATAAAAAAATATTTACATACAAGTGGCCACAACTTAAAACTGCAAAATGTCTGACATGCCATGAGGATGCTCACAAAGCAAATCTCTCGAGCCGCTTCAGAGGGGGCAACTGCACCGCCTGTCACACTGAGCAAAGCTGGAAAATTCAAACCTTTGATCACAAAATCACCGGCTATAAACTAAATGGTCGCCACGTTGAAATCGACTGCGTCGAATGTCACAAACAAAACCCCACTGCCATCGACAAAGAATCAAAGAAAAACTACAAGTGGGTCGGTCTAAATAAAAAATGCCTCAGCTGCCATGATGACTTTCATCGCTTCGGTAATGCCAAAAATCCGCACTTCGGAGATTTAAATAATTGCATTGATTGTCACACAGAAAAAAAGTGGACCCCCGCAATAAATTTCAATCACAATAAACACACCCGCTATGTGATTGATGGCGCGCACATAGAATTAAAATGCAAGGACTGTCATACCATTAAGACCACAAAGATGCCGATCTACAAATTTCCAAATCTCACGACTAAGACCTGCGAGAATTGTCACAAAAGCCCTCACGTCGGCGTCTTCAGCAAAGAACTCCTTAAAAAACAATGCACCGTCTGCCACACCACGGACTCCTGGAGTACGCACAAAAGCAACAAGGGCTTTGATCATAGCAAGACGCGCTTTCCGCTCACTGGGGCTCACATCTCTACAAAGTGCAACGACTGCCATGGCCCAGCCAAAAAACAAATTTTTAAGTTCAAATCCGCGGATCTTAAATTCTGCGTGGATTGTCATAAAAATATTCACACCAATCAGTTCAGCAAAATCTTTTCTGCGCAATCATGCACGCTTTGCCATGACACAAAGACATTCAAGGACAGACTCCCCTTCGATCATGATAAAACGCAGTACAAACTCAAGGGGGCCCATGCCGACCTAAAATGCCAAGACTGTCATGCTCCAGTCGACAAACTTAGCACTGTCGTGGAATGGCCAAATATCAACAAGAAAGAGAGCCCGCGTAGCCTTTACGTCTCCAAGTTTTTATATCCTGATCTGAAGCAAAAGCAGTGCTTATCCTGCCACCAAGACTACCACCAAGGACAATTGAGCACCAAGTGCGCCGAATGCCATAGCGAAAAAGAATGGAAGCCCACTTCTTTCAACCATGACATGCAAAGTGACTTTCCACTAAAGTACAAACACGCCGAGGTCAAATGCAGCGAGTGTCACAAAAATACCAACCAATTTATCACCTATAAAAAAATATCGACTCCAATCGTCCGGTATAAGCCACTTTCAAGCCAGTGCGTTGACTGCCACAAAGATCCACACAAGGGAACGCTCGGATCACGTTGCCAAGAATGTCATATAGAAAAGGGCTGGAAGATCACTAGGGATTTCCACAAAAACTTCTCTCTCACTGGGGTGCACTACACCCTTGCCTGCGCGGAATGCCACAAAGACGGCAGAAAGTTGGCTGGTATGAGCCAGCAGTGTTACACCTGCCACCAAAAGGACGACGTGCACAGTGGCACCCTGCCAAACTGCAGCGAGTGCCATACTCAACAGTTATGGGAGCTCAGCCGATTCAAACATTCGCTAACTAATTTCCCTTTGCGCGGAGCCCATCGCACCCTGGACTGTATGACCTGCCACAAAGAAGGAGCTTATAAGGGGCTTAATTCGCAATGCGTATCTTGTCACATGCAAGACTACAATGCGAACCTGGCTGTGACCCAGCACAACGGAAACCTCGACTGCGCCACTTGTCACCGCAATCAGTTTAATTTTGGAAATGTTCAGTAATCTTTTTTTGCAGCTCGGGATCAGACCAGTCAACAGATCCAGAAAGCTGCATTAAGAGCTTGCCGCTTCGATTAAAAATAAAAGTCTCAGGCATTTTATAAACTTTAAAATTTTGCCCTAGCTTTCTGTTGGCATCCCAGATCACTCTCATATTGACCGCATAAATATCATTAAATAATTTTATAAAATCCCGAATTTCTTTCGAAGAACTATCTTCCGAAACCAAGTGCAATTGAATCTTATCAGAGTGCGCTTTTGCAAATTTCAACATTGAGGGAGTCTCTGCGATACAAGGGGGACACCACGATGCCCAAAAATTCACAACAATGACCTGAGGCTCACTGGGGATTTTATTTTCTAAAATCGAATCGGCACTTTTAACCAAATCCAAGCTAAAATTTTCCGCACTCACCGGATCTTGAAACTTAAGAAAGGCGACGACGGCGACCGCGCCGATTACTAGGCCAGCGCCAATCAAAAATAATTTTCTCATGCGACCATGCTAATCGAGCTACATTTTTTGGTAAAGACTATTCTTGGTATTGCAGAACAAACTGGTTTGGCTCGGCAGAAATTGTTAAGCGTTGATCGATGCTTATATATTTAAAACTTCCACCATTGAGATTAAACTTTTGAAAGATTTCTCGCGCCTCTTCTCCCGATGACACAAACTGAATATATCCATGAGACGAGTTGATCGTAGTTTGCGGACTTTTTTGAATAAGAATACTGCACTCAAAGCCCTTATCGCGGCGATTCACGCAGGTCAGATTTAGCAGTTTTTTACCTATAATAATCGCCTTACCTGGCCCTAAAAAAGAATCTTGGATCGGAACATTCATTCCACGATAGAGTTCTGTGGCATCGGGGTCCATGTCGCCCATAGATGGATTTGTAACATTGATCATAGCCTGCATCCCCAAAAACTGAGCCCGGGCAACAGCGTAACTTTGCGACGAAAACGCCATCAACACTATCATTACAAATGCCTTCATAGCAGCCCCCTTGTTGCCAAAAATTGTTTCATAGGGGCTAAACTATAGTCAAGTCCTCACCTTGGTCCTGTCTACCGAACACACACTTCTCATATAATTTAAGCGCAAGTCATTTCACGACGATATTTCAGTGATGAAATACAATTTTCAAACAACTCTTAAAATCATGATGGCTGTAGGCTTTGCTGTTCAATTGACCTCTTGCAGTTCTAAATTTGAAACGCCGCAGGCACAGCTTGTAACAGATGAAGCCATCACCAAAGTACCAGATGACGCCCCAACCTCAACCCTGCCTCCGGGCCTCCTTTTTTGCTCCCCTCTCAGTTTTGAAGGCATCGCTTGGAGTCCCACATTAAACTTAACCGCACGCAGATCGCTTGCTATTGGTCTCAGTATTTCTGGCGGCTTTGAAGGACGAGAGGGATGGGCTAATATCACCAACAACTTCGATGGTATGGGCCTCAGCGCCGGTCTGCTAAATCAAACCCTCGGCACAGGTTCTCTACAGCCGCTTCTTGCCGAAATGGAGTATTCATATCCCGCTGAATTTGCAGCTTCCTTTTCCCCCACTCACTATAAGTCGATCATGGGCATGATCGAAGACTGGAAAAAAGCGACGTCATGGAGACCAAAAAATCTTGGCCTCACCTTGAGTTCTATCATGGACCGCGACACCGAGAACATCGAAATAGCAACCACGCCCGCCGATTACAGCGTTCTCTGGGCACGCAAAAATCTCTACACATCAGACGGGTCGTTTATTCCTAGCTGGAAAAAAGAAATCCAGAACCTCATATCCAAACCAGAATATGTCTCCCTACAAGTCGAAGCGGCTCGCATATACCACAAGAAAGCCCTCCAATATGTCGACCGAGTCGAGATTACAGACTTGCGAACCTATTTACTGATGTTCGATATCGTAACCCAGAATGGGGGCATCAAAGAATCTCGATTTGTTGAATGGGAGTATAAAATTAAAACCGCGCACCTCACAACTCCCGAAAGTAAATTGAAGGCACTGATTGATATCCGCCTTAAAGACACCAAGCCGCAATGGCGCAGCGATGTCAAAAAACGCAAGTACACTATTATTGATGGAGTTGGAACCGTCCATGGCAATACACTGAATTTACCGAGAATGTATTGTTACGATAAAGCGGATTCCATCCTCTGATTCTACAATCAATTAGACAGCTCTGCGAGTAAAAGCTTACTGGCAGATTTCTTTAGGGACCTTAATTGAATCCGCAATTGAAATAGCCTGCTTTGAGTCTGCGAAAATAAAGGTTCCGCCGCCAACACTTGCCATTGCTCTAAGATATTCTTCCTCGGAGTTCGAGGGCTTCGCAGCATTGTACAAGTAGACAGAGTTTACAGTAATTTTACCAGGAGCAATATCAGCCAATGCTTTTACATCGGTCTTTAGGTTATTGATGCCGTTAACACCCTTGTAACGATCATTTGTCGGAACACCATCTGAGATCATGACCACGGCATAAGCCGTCGGCTTAGATGCGGGAATTGCCAAATCCTCCATGATAATACTCTTAGCCAAATTGAGTGCGGCATCATAGGGAGTGCTTCCGCCATCAATATTGGCATCAAAACTAGCTATACCTTGAGCAACAGTTGACAGGTTATTGGTAAAAACCCCTACTCCGCCCGTGGCAATCTGAGGCTTGGCTGTGGTACCTTGAAACGTTAATAGTCCATAGAAAAAATTGTTTTTATTTTTGTAGGCGTCAACAAAGCTGTTCAAAGTTGCAAGCCGCCAAACCTGACCACGATCCGTAATGTCGTTAGAACCCGAAGCGTCGACCAAAAACAGCACTTTGACATCTGCTGCTGCATTTGTGTAATCGATACGGCAATTAGGGTCTGCTCCCCCGCCATTATTGCTGAGTCCCTCCACTGAATTCAATGCATTCGCTGAATCAGGAGTAAACGACACCTGAGAACAGTTTTGAAACATCAACAGGAAAGACCCAAAAATTACAGCTAATAGTCCCAATCTAATTTGCGTCTTCATTATTCCCCCTACACATCGGACATGTGATACCAAGCTTTAATGCAAAAAGGATGCACGCTTAAAAACCACATGTAAGATATAGATCGGAATTTTTGACGAACTCCTTAAATTTGATTAGGACTTTGACGACTCAAAATGAGACTAACGCAAAAGATTCTTCTTAATGCGGCAATAGACATCCCGCAACGCTCAAGTCTAACTCATTGTATTGATTTAAGCAGCTATAGACCCAATAAGTTTGCTGCCCATAAGAATACCCCTTTTGGGCGCTGATATTGCCATCTTTATCAATTTCACAAGGATTGTTCATTGAACACTTTTGACCGTCTTCAATACCCGTATTATTAACACCGATAACAGAACGATTAACGGCATGAATAATCGGTGAACCAGAAGTTCCCCCAATGACCTCGCATCCTGGTCGAGAATACCGAACTGAATCCTCACTTACCCAACCAGCTTCTTTCAGCTGGGAAACAAATGTCTCAATTGAACAGTTATAACCGCGTCTCCAATAACCAGAAATCACCTCGACAGGATCAGCCACATCAGGGTGCAATGATGACAACAACAGCGAATTAACATTGTATTGCGACTTAATGTCAGCATAAGTTTCCCGCAATTTGTAAATTGTCATATCCGTCTTTGTCATCGTTGAATAAACAACCTGAGTTGCCTTTAAGCGACCGACAACATTCTTGTTCGAGTCAAATAGCTGAAAGGACCGAGTGCTTGGTTTGCCATAAACGAACTCCCCCGGTTCAGGAAAACCAAACTCCAAACAATGCCCATTCGTTAGAACTAAAGCCTGATCTCCCTCTTTTGAGTTTTCAAGCCGGATCAGGGCGCCAGAGCAATTAGACAAGCCAACAATTCCCTCGAAATTAAAGTCCTCACCAAAACTTCCAGGCAATGACTGAAGGCTCAGTCCTGGTTTTGGCAATGGCAATCCATAAGAAGCAGAAACTGACAAAAATCCCAGCACTAAGGCTGAAAAAAACAATTTAGACATAAAATCCCCCTCAGTATTTAAGCCTATTCGATGTCCTGGTATTTTCAATACAGACTATGAATTAATGCAGAGTTTAATATCTAGGTGTTACAAATAACTAGAATGTGATGGAACTTTCCTCGACATCAGGTCGATCTACCCCCATCGTCTTACGCGTGACCCGCACGACCACGCGACGATTTCTCGCTCGCCCCTGATAATTTGCATTGCTCTCAATCGGCCGATCCGGCCCGTACCCCTCCGCCTGAAAATCAACCTTTACAAGCTCAGGAAGGCGCTCTTTCAAATAGTCTTTCACCGCCGCCGCCCGCTTTTGACTTAAGTTCAAATTATACGCATGAGCGCCGACTGAATCCGTGTGTCCTTCAATCACGACCTTCTGAACTCCCGGAGTCTCCCGGATCATCTTCACAACAATATCTAAATTTTTATAGGAGCTGGGATCAAGCTCCGTTGAATCAAATTTAAACCGCAAAAATGTCAGAGTAAAATTTTGTACTTTTGCCGGTGGTTTTTCAATAGTGCTCTCAGCAGGAGAAACCGCAGCCTCAAGAGAGCTCTTTTGCCCCCAAACAGGACCGAATGCATAATTCACACCAGAGTAAATTCTCCACGCCGGAGTGCCCGTACCATGATAAATTTCTGTCCCACCACCAAAGTGAAAAGCCAAGTTTGTTGTCTTGTCCCACTTTAGCCCTAACAAAGTTTCGAGCGAGGAGCGCTCCCGATCACTCGCATTCTGAACCGCTAAATCTTCGTGTTTGCTCGACGGATAACTCCCAAAAAGCTCCCAAATAACCTTCGTATCAAGACTTGGCATCAAGTAACTTGCGGCCATCGAATATATCCACTGATTAGGCAACGGAGAAATACCATAAGTCGCAGCGAGGCTCGCCCCCGGATGGCGCCAACGATGCCCAAAGTTAAAGCCAAATAAAATGTTTTTCACCATAATATCAGATGCGAACTCAACATTATAAGTTGGTCGCGGCCCATCGCCCGTATATGGGTTGTTCTCAATAAGACTCTGATCAACCGATGCGATCGCAGCCCAGCTCCACTCTTCACCACGATAAAATCGATATTTTGTATTTACTCTCTGCCCCGTCGCCCCCGTGCTCCCGTATCTGCCAAGCAAGCCATCGTCATCAATTTTCTGAGACCACAAGTAAGGAAAAGAAACCCCGACATCCCAATTCTCCTTTATTCCAAGGCCAAAGTTTAAATCTGATGATAAAAGACGATCACTAAACCGAGTTCGAGACTGGGCAGATCCGCCAACTCCGTACACATAAGGCAGAGAGTTCACCGCATAATTCAAAAAAAATCCGATGTTTAATATGCCTGGATCTAATGTCGCAGAAGAATGAACCGTCACAAAATCTAAACCACTTGTCGTCGGATTAAAATTTTGAGCATCCGTACCGAGCACATTGGCTCGAGATAAATTGGCAAAAAACAACAATCCAATAAGAAAGCTCAATCTTAAAAAAATCACCTTAATAATGTCCTTAAAAAAAGATTTTATACTCGCTGATAATCGTCCGAATAACGAACAATATCATCTTCTCCAAAGTAAGTACCCAATTGCACTTCAACAAACTCAAGTGCCTGCATCGAGGTATTCCTAATCCTATGTTTCGCACCTACGGGAATATAAACATGACTCCCCTCTTGAACCGCGATGACCTGATCATTCAGCACCACCTCACCTCGCCCTGTCGTGATGATCCAATGCTCAGCCCGCTTGCTGTGCGACTGATAAGAAATTTGCGACTGGGCATTCACTGTTATCACCTTAGACTTAAATCGATCTGTGTTTCGCAAAATCTCGAAAGCCCCCCAAGGTCTTTTTTCAAAGGGATGATCCTTAACCAATGCAGACCCTTGGCGCTGCAAAGCCTCCACCACCTGTTTGACCTCTTGCGACTGACCTTTTTTAATCACAACAACGGCATCGGCGGTATCAACAAGAATCAAATCATTCGTTCCGACAAAGGAATATACCTTGTCATCTCTACCAAAAACAAAATTACCCTGGCCTTGAATTTCTAATGTCGAATTCGGACGAGAAACCTCAGAAACCTGTGCGACCGCGTCCCAAGAGCCAACATCACTCCATGCCATATCTGCTGGCACACAGGCGAGCTCCTCCGGACTTAGTTTTTCCATCACAGCATAATCTATAGAAATATTAGGAAACTGCGCATAGATTTCTTTTAAATTGCTGGCATCTGATTTTAAGCCAGAAACAAGTGCATAAATCTGCGGTTGGAACCTCGCAAGCATTTCAAGCAAAAACTTAGCTTTAAAAATAAACATTCCAGCATTCCAGAAGAAGTCGCCAGAAGATAAAAATGTTTTTGCGACCTCGAGCGAAGGTTTCTCATGAAACTTCAAAACCTTATTCGATGCCTTATCTTTTTGAATATACCCATAACCCGTAGCTGGATGATCAGGTTTAATCCCAAGAGTGACGATTTGACCTTTTTTTGCAATACTCTCAGCTTCGCGAACTGCAACATAAAAAGCTTCTTCATTTTTAATCAACTGATCAGAAGGAAAAACACCGACCACTTCATCGCCTAACCCCCGCTGAACTAAAATTTGAGATAGAATGGCTATTGCAGGCGCTGTGTTTTTTGCTACTGGCTCATAAACAATGTTGGCATTCTTGATTGAGAGTTCTTTTAAATTTGCCTCTGTTAAAGTTTTTAAACTTTCACCAGTGACAATCCAAAGAGGCCCCAACTTTTCACATCTTTTCAGCGTCAACGATTGCAATGAGTCTGCAAAAAGATCACAAAATTGTTTCGGAAAATGCGCTCTAGAAACTGGCCATAGACGTGTGCCACTTCCCCCCGAAAGAACGACTGAAATCACTGAATCCTCCTGGCAAAAGTCCATAAAATCAAAAGCCAATCCAATCGTCTACTATTAGCCACAGATTGATTCAGATCGTCATGCAATCCTGCGTCTTAAAACACACAGATCGCCATAGAACTTTCTAAAATTTTCCACCCTTTTATCCCTGAAAAATAGACTTTCTTTATTCAGACCGCCATAATAAAAACTTCACTCAGGAGGAACAATGAGTATTCCGTTCATCGATCTGAAAACCCAATACAAGGCTCTGAAAAGCTCCATCGACTCTCGTATCCAAAAAGTTCTTGATCATGGCGCTTACGTCAACGGGCCCGAAGTAGCCGAACTCGAAATTAAACTCGCAGCGCATACCGGCTCTAAATACGCCCTCACCTGCGCCAGCGGCACAGATGCTCTAGTAATTCCAATGATGGCACTCGGAATAGGCCCTGGTGATGAGGTCATCACTTCAGCATTCTCATTTATCGCAACGGCAGAAACGATTTGCCTAGTGGGCGCAAAACCAATTTATGTCGATATCGATCCCGCCACCTACAACATTGATCCCAAAGCCATCGAACGAGCCATTACCACAAAAACCAAGGCAATCATTCCAGTCTCATTGTACGGTCAAATGGCCGACATGGACGAAATCAATGCAATCGCCAAAAAACACAACTTATTCGTTATTGAAGACGCGGCTCAAAGCTACGGCGCGAGCTACAAAGATCGCAAATCAAGCAACGCTTCTCTTGTTGGCGCGACCAGTTTCTTCCCCGCAAAGCCTCTCGGATGCTACGGCGACGGCGGAGCGATTTTTACCAATGACGAAAATCTGCTTAAGGCCATGAAAGAAATCCGCGAACACGGATCTGAATCACGCTATTATCACACTCGCCTGGGGGTCAACGGACGCCTAGATACTATTCAATGTGCTGTGCTTTTGGCAAAACTCGAAAGATATGACTGGGAAGTAGAGCAGCGGCAAAATATCGCTGCTCGTTACAACAAGGCTTTCTCTGCAATAAAAGCTCTAGGCTTTGCAATTCCCGCAGTAAGGTCCGACCGCGCAAGTGTTTGGGCTCAGTACACACTTTCGGTCAACAATCGCAGTGAGTTTCAGAAAAAACTCACTGAAGCGGGCGTGCCAACCTCGATCCATTACCCACGCACAATGCCCGACCAGCCTTGGTATAAAGAAAACACCCCTTGCCAAAATGACATTTCGAACTCTCGTCATGCGGCAGAGCATGTTATCAGCTTGCCAATGTATCCAGACATGGATACAGCAACTCAGGATAAAATTATTGCCGCTGTTATCGCTGCGCTAAAATAAGGATTTTCTATGTCGACCACGGGTTTCAAAGCTCTCGAAAAAACAGTCTCAATGCAAACTCCTCAAGGAACTATCACTTGGGGAGACGCCAAAAACTTCGTTCTTTTTGCAGGACCCGACATCATTGAGGATGAGGGTATGGTTTTAGAAACCGGAAAAGAAATCCAACGAGTAACAAAGACCTTAGGAATTCCATGGATCCTGAAATGCTCCTTCGACAAAGCTAATAGACAAAGCGCCAGCAGCTTCCGCGGCCCGGGAGCCGACAGCGCCCTTAAGAGTCTTCAGAAAATCAAAAGCCAGCTGGGCTGCGCTCTCTTAACTGATGTTCACGAAACCATTCAAGTCGAGGCAACCGCCGAAGTCGCTGACGTTCTGCAAATTCCAGCTTTTTTGTCTAGACAGACAGACCTGCTTGTTGCTGCGGCAAAAACTCAAAGAGTGATTCACATAAAAAAGGGTCAGTTCTTAGCCCCCTGGGATATGAAAGCCATCGCGAACAAAGCCGTGGCTGCGGGTAACAGCAAACTCCTCCTCTGCGAGAGAGGAACAACTTTCGGGTATAATCGCCTTATCAACGACATGACTGGATTGATTGAGATGCGCAACCTTGGCTTCCCAGTCATTATGGACTGCACTCACTCGACCCAGTTGCCCGGTGCGACTGGCGAAAGCAGTGGTGGGCGTGGCGAAATGGTGTGGCCTCTCGCGCGCGCGGCCATGGCCGTCGGAGTCGATGGAATATTCCTCGAGACTCACCCAAATCCAGAAGTGGCTCTTTGTGATGGCCCGACTTCTTTGCCTCTAAAAAACTTGGAAGCGATGCTTAAGAATCTGCAAAAGATCTGGCAAACTCACTTCTAATCGCGTTAAGTAAAAGCATGCGAAAAAAAGCCCAAAGCATCCTGATTCAGTCCTTGAAGGTCGCCTTTTCTGTAGGCTTGATCTTCTGGCTCGTGCAATCCGGAAAATTAAATTTCAAGGCTCTCTTAAGTTTGTTACAGCCTCAATATTTAGTTCCTGCGCTTGGCTTGATCGGAGCCAGCATCTACCTCACGAGCGAGCGCTGGCGCGTTCTCCTACTTACGCAAAGCCACAAACTTTCATCCATGCAAACATTTAAACTCACGCTGATCGGAATCTTTTTTAACTTCGCCGTTCCGGGCGGGGTTGGCGGAGATCTCGTTAAAGCCTTTTATTTTTCCAAGGACCATCCAGAGTCTAGAATGGTTGCCGCGACGAGCGTTCTTATGGATCGAGTTCTCGGTCTCTACTCAATGATTTTGATGGCAATGTTCGCGATGATCTTTGATTGGCAGCATGTTCAGAGCATTTCCACCCTCAATATCCTTTGGCAGGCTGTTCTCACCCTTTCCGTCCTCTTCACGGCGGCACTCAGTCTCATTTTTTCACAAAAATTTTATGATCGTGGCACTTTCATGCGTGCACTAAAAAGTCTCCCCTTCTCAAATAAAACGATGCGCATCTACGAATCCTTACACCTCTACGGGCGCAGCATTCGTTACGTCATCTCTAGCGTCCTGATCAGTATGCTGGCGCAGACCTTTTCAATTCTGTTCATGATCTTGGCCGGCACAGTTTCAGGTCTTGGCGATATGGCGTGGTCGACGTATTTTCTCGTTGCTCCTTTGGGCTTTATGGCGACAGCAATCCCTATCTCTCCTGCGGGCGTTGGCGTTGGACAAGCTGCCTTTTATTTCTTGTTTAATTTATACTCCGGAAAAACAACAGATCTCGGCCCAACAACCATCACGGCCTTTCAAGTTGGCACCTTCGTTTTCGGCATGATCGGAGCCTTTTTCTACATGCAACGAAAAGAAAAGGCTCCTCAATCTATAGAAGAAACTTAAGTTAAAAGATGACTTCAGAAAAGTGAACAATCCCCTGAAACTTAAACTCAGGATTTATTTTTTGGAACTCAGCAAGAGCCTTACGCTCTCCCTCTGCCTTTTTCGTCTCCATTAAGTATGTCTTCCTTATTCCGCATTTAAAGGCCGGGATCAGGTCTGTGGCGCTATCTCCGATCATAATGGAGTTAGAAAAACTAACGCCCAACTCGCTCCGTGCATGTTCAAACATTCCAATATCCGGCTTGCGATAATGTGGCTTCTGATCTGCAGGAATAAGCTCCGTCCCCTCATAAAAAGGCGCACAAAGTGCTAAATCCAACCACTGCCCTCTCTCGGCTAAAAGGGCGCAGATTTTCTGATGAATTTTACGATAGTCCGTCCAAGAAAACAGACCTCTTCCCAGTCCGGACTGATTGC
>JAMIQD010000087.1:0-2909 GCA_035914755.1 Pseudobdellovibrionaceae bacterium
AACTTTGAAAGATTGAGTCTAACCTCAGCGCTCAGAGAGACCTCCTCATCGAAGGGCCCGCCTGGCAGCAAATGAAGAAACAGAAAACTGAAAAAAATAAGTGCAAAAAGAGCCGCGAGCGTTTCAATTGTCTTGCGAATCAATAACGCCCTCACTGTCCGGCTAGATATCATCCCACGATTCCTTCTGCACCGTCTGACCATCTGTCTTGAAGGGAACCGGATCTACGAGATAAGCAAAAAGATCCTTTTTATTACTATAAAGCTTGGAGTAAACATGACAGTTCGAAACCACCTTCTTGACATAATTTCGAGTTTCTAAAAATGGAATGTGCTCAATAAACTCATCTGTCTCAAGGTGACCAAAGGACGCAAGCCAATTTTTAACTCTGTGAGGTCCTGCATTATAGCCCGCTGCCACAAGGGGAATGGTATTGTCAAATTTGATCATCAGGCGCTGCAAATAGCGAGCCCCCATTTTGATGGCAGCATTGGGCTCCAAAAGTTGCCGCGGTTGAAAATCTTTCTCTCCTAAAAGATTCGCAACCCGGTAACCTGTAAACGGCATGACTTGCATTAAACCCAAAGCTCCGACTGGCGAGATCGCATCCTTCCGGTATTGACTCTCGGCCCGCATAATCCCCCAAACCAATTCATCTGGAACCGAAAAATCTTTGGCGTATTTCTGCACATAATTGGCATAAGCTTTTGGATAAGCATATTCCCAGAGAGGACGAGTTCCCTCTAGACCAAAGCTAGAGCGTTGATTTGAGAAATAAACCTGACCTATGTACGACGAGCGATGAAAGTACCCGACGGAGTTATACTCACTCATCAGTGCTTTCATAAATTCTTTATTGCGAGTTTTTCTTTCGATATCGTATAGATCCCATTTTGCCCAATTCTCGAGGCCTACGACCATAAGATCCCGTGCTTTTTCAAAACGCTTTACCAACTCAGGGTTGACATATTTTTCGCTGTCCTGCGGGACGTCTCCCCCCCCCTCAACGACTTCAATTTGCTTCTCATCCGAGCCCTCGGAAGTTTCGTTAGACTCACTTTCTGACGATTCATCGGCCAAATCCTGCATTACCAAGGACTCCTCCGTCTCGGTCGGAAATGCCGTGGTCACGATCAGACTGTCATCAACTGTCGGCAGCATAAACTCTGAAGATGGCATTCTTGCAATCCACCGAAGACTTGTCTCTGGATAAGGCCGATTCGCAATTTTTGGCTGAATCGCTTGAATCTTTTTGAGTCGATACTGAGCCGCAATCGCGTAATACCCCATCAAAGAATCTTTAGTTAATCCCTCAAATAAAATTCTCGCTTGGTCATACTTTCCTTGGCGAAATACGCTCATCGCCATCCAATAGTTTAAACGATCTGCAGGATATTTACTGCGATGACGTCGACCTTTAAATTTTTCATTTTGCAGCTGACTAAAAGATCGGTAGGCTCCCGCGTAGTCACCCCTCAAATATTTTAACCAAGCGAGCTGCCACTTAGCGTCTCGAATAAGAGCAGAGTTTGGATAAACTCGCATGAATTCCTTAAAGCGGCGACCAGCTCCATCGTAATCTTGAAACTGATAACTTAAAAATGCAGATTGATACAAAGCCTCTTTAGCTTGTTTTTGCCGAGGACTCATTTTATAGGCCGCATAATAAGAGCCCACAGCGGCTTGTACTTCACCAGCTCTTGCCGCCACCGAAGCAAAAGTCATCAAATATCCAAAGTTGTTTTTTTTCTGATCGTAGTAGGGCTTTAAAAGCTCATAGGCTTTTGTTAATTCCCCCTCTTGAGCATAATACTGCGCTTGAACTTGATCCGCCAGATAAGGATCCGTCTTTATCAATCGCTCGCGAATAGCTGAAATCTCTTCCTGAGCTTTTTTATCATATCCAGCAAATATTAAATGGCGAATACGAGATTTAAAATCATCCAGCTCTGAAGGACATTGAGTTGCTTTGTTTGCAATTTTGTTTTCAGCGAGATCAAAACCCCAATCCTGAACCTTATTAAAAGTAGGATATCTTGAGTAGAGTTTCTCAGCCCATTTACACATAAATCGGTGAGCACCTAGCCCCTGCTCTGACATAGCAAGAAAATAGACCAACTCAGGATGGTCTTCCGTCCCGCGAGTCTTTTTTTCTATTTTTTGAAAATAACTTTTAGCTTCTTTGTACTTTTCTTGCTTCAGAGCGATTTGCCCAAGCATCAAATTGGTCTCGATCTGAAGCTTTACATTCGGGGACAGGTTGTCGATTATTTTTTTAAAATCATTTTGAGCTCGGTCGAGCTTCTCAAGTTTAAAAAACGACATCGCTCTATAAAAATAAGCATACTCATGTAAAGATTTTTCTTCAGATAGGATTTTATCAAAAGACTCTATGGCTTTTTCGTAATCACCTGTTTTAAAAAAAAGCATCGCGAGGCTAAATGGAAGAAGGTCTTTTTCTTCGACTGACTTTTTATTTTGAATTTCTTTCTGTAGCAATTGAATCGCTTCCGTGCTTTTTCCTCTTTCGGCGAGTTCACGAACTCGTGACAAAACCTCAGGACCAGCCGCTACAGCTCCAGAGCAAAACAGTACAAAAGATACGAGAAGTAAACTTCCTGAATGAATAGATATTTTTAGCAAGGGCTCCTCCTGAGACCTTAAGTATTTGTAATACGCCCTGATTAATGATACCGAATATTTATGGCAAAATCGAAGAGCAAAACGATCTATGTATATCAAAACTGCGTGGCGCAACAGCGCCCAGACCAAGGGCCAGAAGAAATTCGTTTGACTCGGAACGACTCTTAATAACACGGGGGAATAATGTCGAAAATTTTTGAAACAAGTGCGACCATCGTCAGAGAAACATATGCTCCTAACGATTATATTTTTTTCGAAGGCGATAT
>JAMIQD010000088.1:0-2133 GCA_035914755.1 Pseudobdellovibrionaceae bacterium
TAATTCGCAGGCTACGGCCAAAGCGTGCATGACCCCAACGGGGTGATCCATATAGCTGGTCACCGTGATTTTAAGGTCGTGGGTGATACAATCCTGAAGAGTCGCGTTGACGTCCATCTTAGCAGGTTTCAAGATCACCACATCGAAGGGCTTTGTTTTTATTTTTTTAAGATCGACCTTGTGAAACTCATTGTCGATTGCAAGAGGAGCAAACCTCTTAGCCTCAAGCCACGATTCCTCATCAAAAGGAAAGGGGTCCTCCACATACTGCACCCGAGTCAAAGCAACCTTATTGAGGCTTGTCATAAATCTCTCATAGGTCTGCCAAGTACCCACCGCATTGAAGTCCAATCGTAGCTTAAAAGCCCCATCCAAACCCAGGTAGGATACCAGTTCCGCTTCTTTTTGCAGATCCCTACCCAACTTAATTTTAACGGTCTCGAATCCCTCTTTTTTGAGGAAGTTGAGCAGATCCGGCTTCTCAGCCCGAACATCAGTAATCAGGTAGTTATTCTTAATAGAAGGAAGGCCGTCAAATAGGCTCTTATCGAGTTTTCGAGACTGGGCATCTCGCCTCGCCATCCATATACTCTGCTCTAGCATTTGTGAGATCTGCCCCGTTCTTACTCCCGCAAGTTGCTGTTCCCATGTCTGATCACCTAGCTCTGGCCACGGATGAAGATCTGAATAACCTGTCAATCCGTCTGGCCACTCTATTTTCAGCAGGATTCCTTTGCGTTCGGCAAGTGTGGCGACCATTCCTAAATGCTGGGCGGGCTTCAATGTATAAGGACTGTAACTTATTTTCATTCTATAAAAAATCCTAAGCTCAGGAGTACTCCAAAAACCAAATGCAAAAGTGCACTTTGCCCCAAAAATTTATTGTAGGCCGAACTCGGTTCGACCCTAAAAATATTCTTGATCACAATCAGGGCCAATGGCAAGGCCAAGAAAGAAATGAGACTCGCCCCCTCAAGCTCGATACTCCACCAATAATAATTCATCAAAAAAGGCACCAGGCTTAAAAAGGCAATTTCAAATCGAGCGAAGCTCTTTCCGAAACGCACGGCCATAGTCTTTTTATTCACAGTGCGATCTCCGTCCATATCTCGAAGATTGTTAATCGCAATAAGCACCGTCGCGTGAAAACCAACCTGCAAACCCAACCAAAATGCCTGAAAGGTCCACATCTCGGTGTGCAGGTAAAAAACCCCCATCACGGCAATCACGCCAAAAAATAAAATGACAAAAAGATCCCCAAGCCCCAGATAAGCCAGCGGAAAGGGCCCTGTCGTGTATGCATAACCCATAAGCACCGAAATAAGACCGATCAATAGTATCGGCACTCCCCCTTTTAAAACCAGGGGAACACCGCAACCAATCGCAATCAAAAAACAGATCGCTGCGCCGATCATAACTTGGCGGTAAGAAAATAGACCCGACTGAGTGGCCCGCTGAGGACCAAGACGCTTTTCGGTATCAGCACCTTTTTTAAAATCGACGGCATCATTTACAAGATTGGTCCCAATCTGAATGAAAAAACTAGCTAGAATTGAGTACACAACGACTTCAGCGTCAACTTGAAGGCCCATCGCCTTGACCAGCGAGGTACTTACGACAATCGGCACCAAACACGCCGTCAAAGTTTTTGGGCGAAATGCCATGAACCAATTTTTGATACTTTGCATTAGGTCCTCAGATGTTGATATTATTTGTATCAGAATTTATTTTCTCTGACCAAGGAGATTTCGCCATGGTGACAACGATTTTGGCCTTTATTGCTGGCTTCATTTTCGCGGCGATGATCGCCTGGGCCCTATACCGAATAAAACTACAAAGCATCGAAATGCAGTCTGCTTTTCTTCAGCAGAATCTCAATCAGATGAAACAGCAACAAACTGATTTGCAACAACAGATGGCTCAACAGTTTGAAAACATGGCCCAAAAGATTTTTGAAGAGAAGAGCTCTAAATTTGCTTCGCAAAATTTACTCAATTTAACAACTGTTCTAGATCCACTCAAAGAGCGGCTCAAAGACTTCGAAAAAAAAGTCGAAGACACCTATGGCCACGAACGCTCCGAACGAGGCGCCCTCCGCGGCGAACTGAACAAGCTCATGGATCTCAACCGCCT
>JAMIQD010000089.1:0-3540 GCA_035914755.1 Pseudobdellovibrionaceae bacterium
TCCAAGCTGTCCGCTCCAGCATCATCTCCGGTCTCGAAAAAAACACCTGGCTCTCTGCAGAAGCTAAAGTCAGTGCTATCGCTAAAATCCAAAAGGCGCGATTGCAGCTGGTTCGCCCGCGGAACGACCACGAATGGGACTTCAATTTACTGAGAACCTACTCGGCCCGGGATCCAATTGCCAACGCACACAAGTTCAATCGCGCAAACTGGGAAAAACAATTAAAAGAACTTTCTGAACCTAACAATCTGGACGCCTGGGGCATGGGGCCGCTGACTGTGAATGCCTATTACGCTCAGAGCGAGAATAAATTCGTAATCCCTATTGGTATTTTGCAATATCCTTTTTATGACCAGAGCAATCTGATGATTGAAAACATCGGCTCGATTGGCACCGTAATTGGTCACGAACTCGGGCATAGCATCGATGACAATGGCTCAAAATACAACTTTGAAGGAAAACTCACCAACTGGATGCCAATGAAAGATCTTGCTAAATTCAACGAAAGATCCAAGCAACTGGTGAGTTACTTCGACAAAGCAGGTTTTGATGGAAAACTCACTTTAGGAGAAAATGTTGCAGACCTTGTTGGCCTGACCTTTGCCTACAATACGGCCTTTCCGAATGGGACCACCAAAAAAGAAGATCAACAAAAGTTTTTCGTTTCGTATGCCCGCAGCTGGTGCGCGGTCACTCGTCCGGAACTTGCCAAACTTCGACAAAAAACAGACCCTCATGCCGCCGGATGGGCGCGGATTAACGAGCAAGTCAAACACCAGCCCGCTTTTGCTGAGGCCTTTAGCTGCAAGACTGGCGACAGGATGACTCTGCCCGAAAAAGACAGAGTCAAAATTTGGTAATTATTATATAAATATCTCTCGAGGCGGATCTTGCAGATTGTAATCTGAGCGCATGGCAAAGCCATAGGCCCCCGCATCGGCTATAACTAGCAGATCATCCTCGTTCACTTCTGGCAAATTGCGATCTAAGGCAACAAAATCTCCAGACTCGCAAATAGGACCAACCACATCATACAACTTTGTCGGCCCTGTCTTTTGAGCAAGAGGCCAAATTGCATGATGGGCACCGTACAATGTTGGCCTCAACAAATGATGCATTCCCGTATCGACGATCACAAAGTTTTTCAACGAAGTGTTTTTTAAATATTGAACTTGAGTGAGCAGCACTCCTGCATGGGCCACGAGCCAGCGCCCCGGCTCAGATTGGACCTTGGCATTAAGACCCATTAGCTCTTCACGGATTATCGCAGCATAGGAGCTAAGCAAGGTTTCTTCTTCGGCGAGCTCTTGTTTGTCATAAAAAATCCCGAGACCACCGCCAACGTCAAACGTGTCCAGAGTTGGAAAACGCTTTTGCAAATCAACAAAGACTTCCCGTAAAATTTGTACGGCCTCGCGAAATCCAGCTAGATTGTGCATCTGAGAGCCAAGATGCAAACTGACTCCTTTGAAACTCAGAATATCTTGGTTGCGCAAAATGATTTCTTCGAGAGCCGGCAGGTCAGAAAAGGCCATGCCGAATTTATTATTATGAAGCCCCGTCGCAATATAGGGATGTGTTTCGATATCCACATCAGGATTAAGGCGAAATGCGATGGACGTCTTTTTACCCAGATCCCTTGCGATTGCGCAAATACGGCGAATCTCCGCAATGCTTTCGACATTGATCTGATGGATTTCCATTTTGATGGCCTGTGTGAGTTCCTTATTCGTCTTGCCGACGCCGCTATAGATCATATCTTGGGCGGTAAATCCAGCTTGGAGAGCCCGCGCAATCTCTCCGCCGCTAACGACATCAACTCCGCTCCCCATTTTTTTAAATTCTTTCAGAATTAGCAAATGCGGATTGGCCTTCATGGCGTAGTATATTTGCACTCCCCGCAGTTGTGCCTTCATAAGCTCAAAGCGTTCGCGGACAATGTCGAGATCGTAGATATAGGCTGGCCCGGTGTAGTTTTCAGTAACCGCAAGAAGAGATTTTTTTTGGGGACCGAGAACTAAATGTTGATTCTCGTACTGCAAATACAACTTCGCTTTTGACATCGACGTGCCTCTTGATGTTTTATTGAGAAACTTTCGCGCCCCCTCAGTTTAGCGAGAAGGATGGATTATGAAAACATCTGTTTTTGGTTATAGCTCTTTGGGACTACCCATCATGGCCTACGAGTTTAGAAACTCCGGCCCCGAAGTCCTAATTTTAGGAGGAGTTCATGGCGACGAAGTCGAAGGCGGCGTTGCGGCGTTGGGACTTTTACGCTCTTTTACAGAATCCTTTCCATACAAACTGGATTTGATATTAGTGCCCCATTTCAATATAGAGGGGGTCCTCAATAAAACTCGCGGCAATGCCCGAGGCGTCGATTTAAATCGCAATTTAAAAACCAAAGACTGGTCCCCTGAAGTAAAAACTCCACGCTACCACCCCGGTCCGACCGCTGGAAGCGAGCCAGAAAACCAAGCCTTGATGAGCTATATCGACAACAAAAAACCAAAGTGTATTTTCTCCCTTCACTCTTGGAATCCTGTGTTGAATGTCAATGGCGACTGCCTTGGTGAGGCCGAGGTCCTAGCCAAATACACAGGCTACAAAATTGATAGCGATATAGGCTACCCGACTCCTGGATGCCTTGGCACCTACGCCGGGATCGAACGTCAGTCTCCAACCTTAACCTATGAAATCGAAAGAGGCCAAAATCAGCAGGATATCCTCAAGATGCATGTACCTGCGATTCTCGAAGCCTTAAAAGTGACAGAAAAAAGGAAGTAACATGATTCTCGCAAATTTGATCCAACAATCCTGGGACCTTGTGCAAAGCGGTCGCTCACCCGAGCAGCTCTCGACAGAGGAGCGCCAATCCATCCTTGAAACCATTGAACTGCTGGATACTGGCAAAATCCGCGTCTGCGAAAAAATTGATACCACTTGGAAAACCAACGAATGGATCAAAAAAGCTATTCTGCTTTATTTTCGCTTGCAAAAAATGTCGATTATGAGCGCCGGTGATTTTAATTTTTTTGATAAAATCCCCGTTAAAAAATGGACTGGGACCGAAGGTGTTCGTACTGTTCCCCTCGCAATGGCAAGAAAAGGGAGTTTTGTTGCTAATGGCGCTATCCTCATGCCCTCTTATGTGAATATCGGTGCCTATGTAGGCTCTGGCAGCATGGTTGATACTTGGGCCACTGTCGGCTCCTGCGCCCAAATCGGAAAAAACGTTCACCTCTCTGGCGGGGTGGGCATTGGCGGAGTTCTTGAACCCATTCAGGCAACGCCAGTGATCATCGAGGATGATGCCTTTATTGGCAGCCGTAGCATCGTCGTCGAAGGAGTTCTGATCGAAGAGGGAGCTGTTTTGGGTGCCGGAGTGACTATCACCGCTTCCACCAAAATTATTGACGTCACTGGCTCCACCGAAAAAATCTATCAAGGCCGGGTGCCAAAAAATTCTGTGGTGATTCCCGGAACAGTTCTTAAAAAGTTTCCGGCTGGAGAGTATGGAACTCCTTGTGCCTTGATTAT
>JAMIQD010000090.1:0-5695 GCA_035914755.1 Pseudobdellovibrionaceae bacterium
TAAATAAGGTTTACTTCTTTTCTATTTGCAGAGCAGCGCTATTCGCTTCGATCTGGATATGATCTCCAGTTCGAATCTCTCCCGCAATCATCTGCCTCGACAAAGGATTTAAAAGGTCACTTTGAATGACTCTCTTTAAAGGCCTCGCTCCATAAATCGGGTCGAAACCCTTCTTTGCTAAAAATTGAACCGCTGAGTCCTTAAATTCTATAGCAATTTTCTTTGCTTTGAGTCTCTGCACTACTTGATCCAATTGCACCTTCACGATTCCTGCAATTTGCTCCTCCGCTAAGGATTTAAACATTATGATCTCGTCGATTCGATTTAAAAACTCAGGGCGGAAGTGTCCACGCATTGCTTCCGTCACTGCCTTTTGTTTGTCTGCCTCATTCAGCTTCGGATCGATGATCGCCTGTGAGCCAATATTAGAGGTCATAATCAAAACCGTGTTCTTAAAATCGACTGTTCGCCCCTGCCCATCAGTCAGGCGCCCGTCATCAAGCACTTGCAGTAAGATATTGAAAACATCTGGATGGGCTTTTTCAATTTCATCCAATAAAACCACACTGTACGGCTTTCGACGTATGGCCTCAGTGAGCTGCCCCCCTTCTTCGTATCCAACATATCCAGGAGGGGCCCCAACCAAGCGAGAAACCGAGTGCTTTTCCATGTATTCACTCATGTCAACGCGAACGACTGCTTGCTCATCATCAAATAAAAACTCCGCAAGCGCCTTAACCGTCTCAGTCTTTCCGACCCCTGTAGGACCCAAAAATATAAAAGTTCCAATGGGCCGATTCGGATCGGAAATCTCTGCTCGAGCGCGGCGAATTGCATCGCTCACAATCGTTAATGCGTGATCTTGCCCAACGACGCGCTTTTTAAGCTGATCTTCCATATAAAGAAGTTTCTTCGACTCACTTTCGAGCATTTTCGAAACTGGAATACCAGTCCACTTGGCAACGACCTCGGCCACGTCCTCGGGGCCGACCTCCTCTTTTAGCATACGCTGCTCACTCACCGACTTCTGGCTACGTCCCTCGAAATCCTTAAGCCGTTTTTCTAGATCCGGTAAGCGACCGTATTTAAGCTCCGCAGCTTTTCCGAGGTCACCATCTCGCTCCGCCCTCTCTACCAAGTTTTTATTCTCTTCAATTTCAGACTTAATCTTTTTGATTTGATCAATGCCACCCTTTTCAAAGTTCCACTGCTCGCGAAGTTGTTGGTTTTTTGCGCTCAAATTTTTAAGTTCATTCTCAATAACCAACAGTCGGTCCTTCGCCCCATCATCTTTTTCTTTTTTTAATGCTTCCTTTTCAATTCGAAGCTGCATCAGTTCACGTTCAATTTTGTCGATCTCTTCTGGAACACTTTTCGTCTCGATTCCCAGCTTACTTGCGGCCTCATCAATCAGGTCGATCGCCTTGTCCGGAAGAAAACGATTCTGAATATAACGATGTGATAATTTGACAGCAGCAACCAGGGCGGCATCCTGAATTCTGATGCCATGGTGAAGCTCATACTTTTCTTTGAGGCCGCGCAAAATTGTGATCGCATCATCAACACTGGGCTCGCCGACTAACACCGTCTGAAATCTTCTCTCGAGGGCTGCGTCCTTTTCAATGTACTTACGATGCTCATCAAGGGTCGTTGCCCCTATACATCGCAGTTCGCCACGAGCAAGCGCCGGCTTCAAAAGCTGCCCCGCATCCATTGCTCCATCGGTCTTCCCTGCCCCGACAAGATTATGAATTTCATCGATAAACAAAATGATCTGCCCCGCGCTATCTGTCACCTCTTTGATAACTGCTTTGAGACGATCTTCAAATTCACCTCGATATTTGGCCCCCGCGATCAGGGCCCCCATATCCAAGGACATAAGTTTTTTACCAATCAAATTCTCCGGCACGTCCTGCTTAATGATACGCACCGCCAACCCCTCAGCAATAGCCGTCTTGCCTACGCCAGGTTCGCCAATCAAAATGGGATTGTTTTTTGTGCGTCGAGAAAGAACCTGCACGACTCGACGAATCTCTTCATCGCGACCGATGACGGGATCTAGCTTTCCCTCTGCGGCCAGGGCCGTTAAGTCTTTTCCGTACTTTGTTAGAACTTCATATTTGTTTTCGGGATCTTCATCAGTCACTTTTTTGTTTCCTCTTACTTCTCGCAAAGCCTGAACTGTCGAGTCATGCTTTATTTGATGTTTTTTAAAGAACTGTACGAGCTCTGTGTCACCTTGGCCGATCATAGCCAAAAAAAAGTGTTCCGTTGAGATGTACGAATCCCCCCAGTCCTTTGCCACGCTGTCCGCAACCGAGAAAAGCTTCTGTAAGCGACCGCTTGCAAAGGTTTTCTGACCTGCACCTGAAACACGAGGAAAACGCTCTATCCTCGACCTTAAGTCGTCAGAGATAGCCTTAACTGAAAGACCTTGTTTTTCGAGAATCCGAGGAACCACTCCTTCCGACTGAAGAAGCAATTCCAAGAGAAGATGCTCCGGTTCAACCGAGGGGTTTCCTCGAGTCTCTGCGGCCTGAGCCGCCGCCTGCATCGCTTCCTGACTTTTTCGCGTCATTTTTTCAATATCGTTGCTCACTGCAGCCTCCGTCTGTATTAAGAATGAGACCTCATTGGAGCTTGTCAATGTCTAACGGGAAATTTGCTCAAAAACGAATATACGCGTCGATCAAAAGGGACGTGGTCAATCCCCATGACTATTTGAATTATGATATCCGCTCATCCTGCGAAGAGTGCTCTCACTTTTCCTCTGAATTTGCGCGTTGTACCTTAGGTTACAATGTCGCCCCTCACCTAAAAGCACAGCAAAAACATGACATGGAGCTCTCGGGTCGAATGGCCCAATGCCGATTTCACGAGATTGACTAACACTTCTCCCTTGTTTTTGCTTTTTTGACTCCACATAAGTCTTATTTTTCAATCCTTAGTCTTGATTTCAAGATCTGGCCTTCGACTAGTATTGCTAAAAAAAAACAAATCCCGCCTACAGTCCTGTCAAGAACTCGTCAGAGATCCCGATCTTAATCACATCAATGAACTGTATTCACAAACGTGGATCTAGGACGGACCGGAGAGAAAAGGTCATTCTCTCCTAGAATACGAAAGGGGGGCCTTCACGGATGAAAGTAAAATAACAGAAGAATGTTCAGACATTTTTCTTAAATAGTACTAGGCCAAAAAATTAAAAAAGGCTCGGATGCCAACCCCAAAAAAATGGAATGTGGGGATTTAAAACTCAAGGAGGGTATAGAAATGAAATTAAAAAATAATTATTAACGGAGGAATTTACAATGGGAATGAGAGTTACAACAAACATCGCTGCACTGAATGCACAGAGAAATCTAATCGGCAGCCAAAGACAAATCAACGGTTCAATGGCGCAATTAGCGTCTGGAAGCCGAATCAACAAAGCAGCAGACGATGCTGCGGGTTTAGCAATCAGTGAAAACTTGAAAGCACAGATCCGTTCAGCTTCTCAAGCACAACGAAATGCTAACGATGGAATCTCGATGGTTCAAACGGCCGAAGGTGGTTTGAATGAAATCGGCAACATCATCGTTCGCCTTCGTGAGTTGGGAATCCAAGCTTCTTCTGACACTGTTGGCGATACCGAGCGCGGTTTCGTAAATAAAGAGGTTCAACAACTTAAGAACGAAATTCAACGTATTGCATCTGTAACAACTTGGGGTTCTACAAAGTTGTTAGATGGCTCTACTCCAGATTTCGACTTCCAAGTCGGTGTTCGCAATAACGCCGAAGAGGATCGCATCACCTTCCATGCAGGTGAAAACGTCGCGACTTTGGATGCTCTAGGACTTGCAGGTGTTGACTACACATCTAAAGAAGGAGCCCAAACAGCTCTTGAAATGTTGGATGTCGCTCAAACACAAGTGAATGGCACTCGTGCAAATCTTGGTGCTCTTCAAAATCGTTTGACTTCAACAGTTGATAACTTGGGAGTTGCTCAAGAAAATATGTCTGCAGCGAACAGCCGTATCCGTGATACTGATGTTGCTCAGGCTTCTTCTGAGATGACTCGCAACAACATCTTGCTTCAGGCTGGAACTTCAACTCTAGCTCAAGCGAATCAAGTGAACAGCTTGGCGTTGAAACTTATCGGTTAATACCCGATCTATAGTCCAAACTCGAACCCCTGGTGAGTATTCATCAGGGGTTTTTAGTTTTCTGCCAATAAAGTTGGCAGATTTTTCGTTCCAGATGCCAATTCAAATTTTGTGTCGAACTATTTAACTAATAATTATGAATACTTACCTAAAGACCTCGACTAGAACTTCCGATAAGTCCTGGGTAGGAGGATTATTTATGATGCGAAACCTTACCATCACCTTTTCTTTAATTTCATGTCTTGCGCTCAGCGCCTGTAATGGGAATGGGGGGTTTGCAACCGGAATCGCCTCTGGGGATAACAATGTGGGCAACAACAATGGAGCCGGCGAACCTGGCGGCACCGCGCCCGATCCCTATCAAAGTCTTCAATATGAAGGTTATATTTCTGGCGGTAATGATAGCGGCACCCTTGCTGTCGACATCGACAAAACCAATGGCGCTTTGCTCTTAATTATGCCGCTCCAACTCAATTCATTTATCCCTAGTACCGAAGGAGAGATCCCAGACCTCCCCGGAGTAAAATTTATGACCTATAAGAACTCAAAAGGGTCGTCCTTCATCGCCGTTAGTGTTCCTTTACGCTACGTCCTGAAAGGAGCAAGCTTTTTAAATCCAGCCCGCTTGCCAAATGGAGACCCCCTTCCACAAATCGCCGGCGGAGAGCTCCCAAGTATTGGCCTGAGAATTCCAGGAAAGAACAATGTCCAATTTCACCTATATATCGGCCTGGACACTGTGTGTATCTACGTCTCCAGCCCCTTCGATCCATATATTGGCATGACCTTCCCCATCAAACATGGGCTGAACACTATTGGGTTTCTAAGTACTGTCCCGGCAAAAGGCGTATACGATGGCGGGTTCTTCCTGAGCACCCATATGCCAGACGAGGTAGCGCGTATTATTGATGATCACTTTCGGTTCTAGCCATCAAGTCGTGATCTTAGTTGCCAATTAATTATTGATTGCCCCCTAAATTATCGCTAGGCTAGTCATGCGTTAAAACTTCAAGGGGGCATACTCATGGCAAAGAAAAAAGCAGCTAAGAAAGCAAAAAAACCCGCAGCTAAAAAGGCTGCGAAACCGGCAAAAAAAATAGCAAAAAAAGCGAAGAAGCCTGCGAAAAAAGCGGCACCTAAAAAGGCTAAAAAAGTCGTAAAAAAAGCCGCAGCTAAAAAGGCCGCTCCGAAAAAGAGTGCTAAAAAAGCAAAAAAAACCGCCGCCAAAAAAACCACTACTAAAAAAGAAATGGGTAAAACCAAAGCGGCGCTTGCTGGCGTGGCTGTGGTTGCTGGGATTGCCTCTATTAAACCTGAAACTGCACTAAATGACATCAGCAACGAATTTGACGATGAGGCTGAGCTCGATAGTATGATTGATATCGAAGAAGAGCCGCTCTCTAGTGATGACGTGGGCCTGCTCGGCCGGCCGGTTGACCAGCCGCTCGAGTGAGTCCGCGCGCTGCGCGCAGGCCACCACGGTGCGGGCCCGGCCGGGGTCGACGTTGGCGCGGTGGAAATCCCACGACGGGATGCGTCGCCACACCTCG
>JAMIQD010000091.1:0-2771 GCA_035914755.1 Pseudobdellovibrionaceae bacterium
CCGCTGGCCAACCATGGATTCAAGGAGATTGTTATAGCCTTTTTCATTCATCTTTTTCTTTGTGAGTGCAAAAAACTTCTGAAATCTAACCTCTTGCCCTGGCGTCAAGGCGGCCTGTTTAGTTGATTTCCGTTGAAGGTAATTTTTCAGCCATTTATAAACTCGCGCATCCCGACTTTCAGGCTTTGCGATGCTCCGATGGCTTTCCGAAAATGCCGCCACTTGCTGTGCATAGAGTACTGCGGCATCCTTCTCGACAACAATGCCTATTGCGGGCTCTGGTACAACCTCATACCCGGCGTAGAAGTTGAACGTCTTTTTTGAGCTACGCTGCTCAAATGTTTCCCTCCATCGACTGTTCAAACCATCGATATAAGAACCGCGTCCGGTGTCTAAAAGACTGATATAGCGATCGCTACACCACAATTTGAGCAGCGGCTTAGCTAAGTTATTTCCAAGATTGGGGGCGGCCAGTAAAAAAATGGCGTCAATCCTATCTTCTAGTTCCTTACCGAACAGGTAGATGAACTCTCTTACTACAAGACCAC
Organism: Pseudobdellovibrionaceae bacterium; assembly: GCA_035914755.1. Classification (GTDB taxonomy): domain Bacteria; phylum Bdellovibrionota; class Bdellovibrionia; order Bdellovibrionales; family Bdellovibrionaceae; genus JACMRP01. The sequence goes on from JAMIQD010000091.1 coordinate 549, forward strand.
CCAGGCTATGCCCAACAAACAGAAGTTTTTTGTATCGCTTCTTTTTTAGATACTCGTCCAAATCAATTTTCAACTGCTTTGCCGCCTCCTCAGGTGAGAGGTTGTCACACTCCGCATTGTAGCCGAAGGAGTAGGTGTCCACTCCTTGAAGGTCCTCATCCTGAGAAAGAACTTGAGGCCAATACATGGAGCTTGTTGTATTTAGCCATGTCGTCTTACTATCTCCCATCAGTCCATGCACAAAGACAACAAGGGTGCTTACCGAACCCTTCCCTGGAAAAAACTCCGATGCCTGCGATGAAAGACATAGAGTTAAAATGGCAATCGTTGCAGTTATTCTCATCTTGCCCTCTTGAAATCCAATCGGAATTTCTAAAATGATCCCAAAAGGGACCTTGATTTAAAACGCTGCTCCACGGCCATTTAACAGAGTTCCTAAACACTGTGGCGAGACAATGCCTCTGTAAGCGCGACCTTGAGTTCTCTCTCGTTCTCTGCGCAACCCACCATCCTCATAAAATTCAGAAATCCAGTGCCGACAATTGGGGCGGCAAACATCGCTGCGGCTCCATTCAAATGTCCAATGTCACGAGTGGATGCAGCTTTGATTAACAAAGCTACTCCGCCACCCACTCCAATTAGAAACGCCAAACCCAGCCAAATGGTCCCGAAGATAAAGACCGGGATTGCCAACCTAAATTGAGCAACAACCCTCGAACCAGTGGGAGTCTCGTAGACCTTTCCGGATAGCACATGAGCAAAGCTGTTTGCAGACATCGGGATGTTTCCAATACTCATTTTCGAAAGCGTGAACCGACGATGTCCTGTACTTGCGCCGATTCCTGGCGCAAAAATTCGCTCAATCCACGAACCCTCATTTCTCGAACCAACTAGCCTCATAACCTCTTCGGGCTTAAGAGACACATTCCACTCGAGACGTTCGCCCCAAAATACTCGAGTAATATACTTCAACATCAAAAGTTCCCACCGCTTCGGAAGAAAAAATAAAACATGTGTACCACTGCAGCAAAGAAGACTGTGATTCCGACAAGACCGAGAAGCTGAGTCAAGAGTACGAGCTTCTTTTCATTAGACGTAAATGTTGCGCGCTCTTCTAAAGAGATCTTTGCCAACTGAAATCTTCGCCCGACTCTTTTACTGACGACCCATGGAAGCCAGACAGACCGAACGAGCCAGGCCGCGAAGAACAGAAGAACAAAGACATTTCCCCAAGCGGGAACGGGATTCGGTGGCACCTATAAACACCTGAATGCTTGTCTCATGCGACCAGCATAGGTCGACCGAGCGTCGTCGCCAAGCATCGGACTCGAAAACCGACAGAGCACAGGACCTTCGGCGGTTAACAAGAATTAAGTTCAAGTCTATCCTAATCCGCGCCTTCCGCTTAATCACAAAGTCGAACAGAGCCCCTGCCATGAGAGATGCAAGGTAGACGATCAACGAGATTCTTCAGATTCGTTATCAGAAAAATGTTTGACCGCCTACAGAGTCCAACTTAAATCCAACGAAGCATCTTGACGTCTCGCGAACAGGCCTCACATTCCAAATGTATCTCCAGCCAATCCCGCTCATCGATCTCCGCGCACCATAACATTCATTTAACATTCTCGCGCAGCCCAACCCAGACCACGCAAACAAAAACCGACTCCTCACCTGCTCCCGTGAAAATTTCAAAACGACTGCGCGAAAATTTAAGCCGGCGAAACGGAAACTTCCGGCCTACTCCACGCGACCAAACATCCGCTTCGCAAATCCAGCTATCCTCCTCAACATAAAAAACGGCCGACTCATCGGAACGCGGTGAAATGCGATCGCGTTCCAAAAATCAAACAAGAGCGCTCTATACGGAAAGCGAGGGGTATAGAGCCTACTATATGGAAAACTGTGACTACTCAATGATGTCCGCATCGACTTTTCTCGTGTTCTTCTGCGGTACTTAGGAACTTTGCCCTTAAGCCTTCCCCTCCTCTGAAGCTTCGTGACTACTCCCACCCTACATCTAACGATGTTGACGGTTGGAAGTAGTCACGAAGACGGAGGTAAAGGCTTAAGGACATGAGGGTTCAAGAAAGAAGACAGAGAAAGTGAATCTGAATACACAAGGATTTGATAGGGGCACGGAAGATGAGGTACGGTCTGGTCGACAAGATCAGATCTTTGAAAAACGAATCGCACACGAGTGGCTGACGACGGGGAATGCGG
>JAMIQD010000092.1:0-13717 GCA_035914755.1 Pseudobdellovibrionaceae bacterium
CATTGCTGAAATTCGGCGCGCTGATGCAGGCTCCCCTGCGACAAGGCCCGGAACGTCTGCGTATAGTCCACTTTGGCTTGAGTCATGCATTGAAAAAGTTGTTCGATTAATTTTACATCGTCTAGATCTGTTTTTTCTAGGCCCAACTTTATACGTAAACCTTGTAAGTAAAAATTCTGAAAAAGCTCGGTAAAATTGCCAATAGCATCTTCTGCAAGTTTTACAGCTGTTTTGTGATCTTCATCGAGCAAAGACATCAAAGCTTCGGCGAATCTTGCTAGATTCCATTGCGCAATCAGTGGTTGGTTGCCATAAGCATAACGTCCGCCTTGATCAATAGAACTAAAAACCGTATTTGGATCATATTCATCCATAAATGCACAAGGACCAAAATCAATAGTCTCACCAGAGATTGTCATATTATCAGTATTCATAACTCCATGTACGAAGCCCACGTTCATCCACTTGGCAATCAAAGAGGCCTGCCTTTCGATGACTGATTTTAAAAATTCAATATAAGGGTTCGTAGATCTTTTAAGCTCCGGATAATGTCTTGCGATCGAATAGTCTGCAATGGCTTTGACAGCTTCGACTCCTCCTTTGACTGCAGCAAATTCAAAAGTTCCGACACGAATATGGCTTGAAGCGATCCGAGTTAAAATGGCGCCTGGCAAGCGAGACTCACGATCCACAGACTCCCCTGTTGTAACGACTGCTAAACTTCTCGTTGTTGGAACGCCGAGCGCATGCATCGCTTCAGAAATAATATACTCACGAAGCATCGGCCCCAAAGCCGCACGACCATCCCCACGGCGTGAAAAGGGCGTCGGTCCCGAACCCTTTAGTTGCACATCCCATCTCTGACCTTTGGGATCAACAAGCTCACCCAGCAGGTGTGCGCGGCCATCGCCAAGAATATTTAAATGTCCAAACTGGTGGCCCGCGTAGGCCTGCGCAATCGGCGTTGAGCTCGCAACGATTCGATTTCCAGAAAATATTTCAGGAGAATTTTTTAGCTCCGCAGCATCAAGACCAAGATCAAAAGCAAGGTCCTCATTAAAAACGACAAGCCTTGGCTCTCGAACAGGCGTCGGGTTCGTCTTTTGAAAGAAAAGCTCTGGAAGGTTAAGATAAGTATTTTGCAATTTCATAAATGACCTACTCTAACAGCGATGTTAGTTATAAATAACAGCGGAGACAGCCAAAATGGAAGAAAATAAAGATGTAAAACTGAATCCAACTGTCATAAAACTTGGAATTGTTTCTTTCTTTGCAGATATTGCAAGTGAAATGCTTTATCCCATAACTCCAATTTTTTTAACAACTGTCCTTGGTGCATCTATGTCTTCTTTGGGACTTGTAGAAGGTATTGCAGAGGCCATTGCAAGTCTTTTAAAAACTTATTCTGGAAGTTGGTCGGATCAAATTTCTAAGCGAAAGCCATTTATACTTGCAGGTTATTTTTTAAGCGCCATTGCAAAACCCTTTGTTGGATTATCCCAAGGATGGCTCGGCGTCCTCGGCTCAAGAGCTCTTGACCGAACTGGAAAAGGCATTCGATCTGCACCACGAGACGCCCTAATTTCTGACTCAGTAACTTCAGCAAATAGGGGTGTCGCCTTTGGATGGCATCGTGGCATGGATACATTCGGAGCCGCTGTAGGACCCCTTCTTGCCATTTTCATTCTGTCGTTAAACTCAAATCAACTACGACCACTTTACTTTTGGGCGTTGATTCCTGGTCTAATTTCAGTGCTGATAATTTTCTCTGTTAATGAGCCCCAACACAAAACTGCAAAAAAATCTTGGGAGAACCCACTAAAAATCTGGGGCGAGTTTGGCATTGGCTTTAAAAAATATATTTACGCCTGGGGTGTTTTTTCTCTTACAAATTCGAGCGATGTATTTTTGTTGATGAAAGCAAAAACATCGGGCATGTCAACTTCGTCTGTGATTCTTTTATACTGTGCCTACAATTTGATCTATGCTATTTCAAGTCCATACCTCGGAAAACTTTCAGATCAAATCGGCAGAAAAAAGATTTTAATTGGCGGCCTCGTAGTTTTTAGTTTTGTCTATTTGGGTTTCAGTTTTGCTCAAGAAGCATGGCAATACTGGGCACTATTCACGATCTATGGTCTTTATATGGGCGCCACTGACGGAGTCGGAAAGGCTCTTGCCGTCGACTTGTCCCCAGCCTCGCTGAAAGCGACAGGCATTGGAATGCTAGGTACAGTTACGGGCATCACCACGATCTGCGCTAGCGCTATAGCCGGAATTATCTGGGACAACTCGCAGCCTTCGTGGACATTTATCTATGGAGCTATTGGAGCCTTAATGGCTGCCATTATGCTTTTAAAGGTTGAGGTCCGGTCTTGAGTCGTTTTAATTGTGCTCTTTGATACGCCCCAAATTTTCCGCTAAAAAGACAACGTACTAATGGGTCCTCAATGATATCTACGTGCTGAATTTCTTTTTCGATATCGTGTTCGAATATACAGTCGTTGATTCGCAAATACATCGAGGTAAGAGATTCACCATTCACTAAGGCGGCATAGAGTTTCGAAATTGGCACCTCTGTAGACCAAGACAAGGCCTGTTCGTGTGCGCTAGTTAGCTCGATACTTCCACCATTCAGGTTATAATAAAAATACGTGGCTGCCCCCGTGTGATCATAAAGAGCTAGCCGCCAGCGTCTTGGCTTTTCAAAATACTCGTCAGTTGATGAATCCATAGAAATGAATTTTTTGATGAGGCCTGAACGGCAGTAATCGAGCACCCACTTTGTTTGCTCCTCGGTCAGGCTGGCGAATTTCTGAGAAATTTCTGCCGTGGCAGGAGGAGTCAAGTTCGCTTTGTATTGATAATCCACATCCTGGTCTCCGACAGGGCGAACCCAGTTTAGCGAGGATGAAATCTCTACTGAGTTTTTATCCAGGGTTATTGCAACTCCGGGGTTCATTCTAACAATGTTTACGTTCGGCAGGGCGCTCTCGACTTCTAGTTTGAACTGCCGATACGTGATCGGAAAAAATGCCTGATTGTACCAAGACCAACTTTCTAGAACAAATTGGCAAGAGCTTGGCACAACGTATTTTGGATTTAATATTTTTAGTTGGTCGATCCACTCATTCGGCAACTCACCAGACGCTACGCTTGCTCGTGACGGAGCCAAAACCTCGATTTCGCGCATGGTTTGAAAGGGCCACAAAACCAAATCCCAGGGCGCGCTTTCGGCAAGCTGATCCAACATCGAAAAATCGATCCATGAATCTACAATGTTAAGAACATTTAAGCCCTTGGCTTTTATATGAAAGATCGAATCCACATCAACATCAAGAGCTCGTAGCGGAATGACCTCGATAGCTCCCACACGCACAGGAACATTCAGCACTAATTGGTAAACATGTAAAAAACCTAACTCTCTGATTAAGGGAATAAGCTCTTCAAATATGCAATATACATATATCGGCGTCTGCCGATCTAGAAAATTCAGGCTCTCTAAAGAGCAATGATCATCGTGAAAATGAGAAATAAAAACAGCTGCAAGTTTTAGCTTTTTAATTTTTTCATGATCAAACTCAACATTAGGAAAGGCATGACAGTTTTGACTAAAGGGATTCTCAAAAATTGGATCAAATGCGATTTGGTCATTATCACATTCAAAAATATATCCCGCATGTAAAATCCGAGAAATTTTAAGAGCCATGGCCTAACGTTCAATCATTTTCATTAGGGTGTGATCGCTACCTTCAAAACGCCGTCGCGTTGGTTTGCAAACAAGTCATAGGCCTTTTCGATTTCATCGAGCTTAAATCGGTGAGTTACTAAAGGTTTTAGATCGACACTTCCAGAGGCGACGACATTAAGAAGTCGCCGCATTCGCTCTTTGCCTCCCGGACATAGAGTCGTGACTATTTTATGATCCCCAAGACCTGCGGCGAAGGCATCAAGAGGCAAAGTTAGTTTTCCTGAATAAACGCCAAGACTCGAGAGGTAGCCACCGGGACGCAAGACTCGCAAACAGGACTCGAAGGTCCCCTGAGTCCCCAAAGCCTCGATGGCCACGTCAACACCGCGGCCATGAGTTGCATCCATAATAACTGCGACCGGATCTTTTTCTTTAAAATTAATAGTCTTCGTAGCACCCATGCGTTTTGAAATTTCGAGTCGCTTTTCAATGCTGTCTATCACGAAAATTTCGCTCGCTCCTTTTAGCTTTGCTCCCGCAGTTGCACAAAGACCGATAGGGCCTTGAGCAAAAACAGCCACAGTGTCACCAATTCTGATCTGACCACTCTCTGCACCGCTAAAGCCTGTGCTCATAATATCTGGACACATCAAAACTTGCTCATCCGTGAGAGAACTTGGAACCAAAGTCAAATTTGCCATTGCATTTGGAACCAAGACATACTCGGCCTGACAACCGTCAATGGTATTGCCGAACTTCCAGCCCCCCATAGCATGTCCACCGCATTGCGAGTGATGGCTATCAAGACAGGGTTCACATTGTCCGCAGGGAGTGATCGCACCAACAATAACTCGGTCCCCGACCTGATATCCCGTCACCGCTTGGCCAAGTGCCGCAATAGTTCCCACTGGTTCGTGACCGATGGTCAGCCCTGGCTTGACCGGATATTCGCCTTTTAAGATATGGACATCAGTACCGCATATCGTAGTAGTCGTTATTTTTAAAAGCGCGTCTGTTGGACCCACCTGTGGAATTGGCTTTTCTTGTAATTCAATTTTTCCTGGTCGTACAAATACGGCTGCTTTCATTGTCTTCATAAAAAACCCCCGAATGCGATATTCGCTTGAATATGCTAAGCCTTAGTTTCTAAATTGCCAACTTTTGTTGCGTGGAAGTTTTAGTCATGACACCGTCTCCTAAAAAGACAAATTACTTTATCAATTCAATAAGCTGATTTCTTTTTGCAATCTTATCGTTTTCAAATTGAGAGACTTGACAAACTTCATCCGCCTCTTTACGGTCAAAAAAATGCCCACAAAAAATAAGCCAAACGAAATCTATATTACCCGTATTTACGATGCCCCCGTTAAAATGGTGTGGGAGGCCTGGGTGGATCCGAAGCAAGTTGCTCAGTGGTGGGGGCCTCGAGGCTTTACTCTCACTACAAAAAGCAAAGATGTTAGGGTTGGCGGCACTTGGATTTACACCATGCACGGGCCTGATGGCGTCAACTATCCAAATAAAACTGTTTTCCATGAGGTAGAAAAATATTCGCGGCTCGTTTACGATCATGGCGCCACTGACGAAACTCCCCCCATGTTTCGAGTCACCGTTCTTTTTTCAGAGGTCGCTGGCAAGACTAAGATGGAAATGACCATGGCTCTCCCAACAGCAGAAGCCGCTGCAGCCACCAAAAAATTTATCAAAAGCGCTGGCGGAAATGCCACATGGGACAGGCTTGCGGAATATCTAGAAATGGAGTCCTCAAGCAAAGATATTTTTGTAATCAATCGTACTTTTGATGCCCCACTGAATGCGCTATTTGAGATGTTCACCGACCCAAAACATCTTTCTCAATGGTTACCACCAACGGGGTTCACCGCAAAATATTTAAAAGCCGAAATAAGACCCGGCGGGACGTCGTTCTACTGTATGAGTGGCGCCGGCGACGTAAAGATGTACGGAAAAGCAATCTACCACGAAATTACAAAACCAAATCACATTGTTTACTCTCAAATATTTTGCGACGAAAATGAAAATGTGACCCGCCACCCAATGGCTCCGACCTGGCCCGAGACAATGCGCACCACGATTGCTCTTGAATCAGAGAGCCTAGACAAAACCCGAGTGACCATTACCTGGGAAGTCGAGGGATCCGCAACTGCTATCGAGCGCGAGACCTTTAACAAAGCTAAGGGCGGCATGACACAGGGCTGGAGCGGTAGTTTTGAAAAGCTTGAGGAGTACTTAACTCTCTTCAAGCCCTAGTATTTCGCGCAGGCCTCTTTGCCATGGAAGGTATTTAATGTTGCTTTCTACTCGCGCCGAAGAGTCATTCGATAGCACATAGCCCTCACCCTTTTGTTCATTTACAAAGGCGGCGAAGGTTGCAAAGTCTTGACTATGAACTTTCTCAGAGGATTTTATCTCAATAAAAACTGTTCTCTTTCCAGGTCTATCTATAATTAAATCAACCTCGAAACCATCTTTTGTGAGTAAGTAGGAGAAATCAAAATCAAGTTGCTGATACTCATTTAAACGAAAAAACTCGCAAATAACTAGATGCTCGAAGGCAAATCCCCACTCTGCAGTTTGCGGCTTAATTTGCACATCAAGAATTTTTTGAAGTGCCTTTTTAACACCAACATCAAAAAAATAAAATTTTGGCGAGATCCTTTGCTGCTTGCGCACGGACTTTGAATACCCCTTAAGACTAAATCCCAAGAGAGTATCCTCAAGAATTTCATAATAGGATTTGACCGTAGGCACCTCAACTCCGACATCTCGAGATATAGAGGAGTAATTCAAAGGTTTCCCATTCATTTGTGCGGCAATAGGTAAGAACTTAATAAAGGGCTCTAGCCTTCGAACCCACTGCTCTTCTTGAATTTCTGTTTTTAAATAAAGGTGTGCGTAGGCTTTTAGAAAGTCAGTTTTGTCTGCGTTCGTTTCTAAAGAATAAATTTTGGGAAGACTTCCCCAATTGAGCACCTCATGAAGTTTAAAGTCATCGCCAAGCTCACAAAAAGTTAAAGGATACAAATTGCGAATCCAGGCCCGACCAGCTAAAAGGTTGACTCCTTTTTGTTTGAGCCTACGGCTACTCGATCCCGTCAGTGCAAATTTAATCTTGTCTGGAGACTCTATAAGTTGATGAACAACATTTAACAACTTGGGTACTCGCTGAACCTCATCGAGTACAACCCATTCGGGTTTCGCTTTGAGCATATCAATTTCTTTTTTTAGAAGCTGAGGAGAAATAATGTATTTTTGAAAAAGCTCCTCATCAAGAAGATCAATATAAAGAACCCCTTTTGTTGCTGCAAAAGCATGCTTTAGAAGGCTCGTTTTGCCGGTCGAACGAGCCCCAAAAAGAAAAAAACTATTGTTTTTCGGTAGCTTAGACAATCTAGATATCATACTTTAAATTTATCGGGTATATTTAAAGTAAAGTCAACCAGCCCTAGACTTCAGACCTTTATGGACATCAATTGCAGCGGCGCCCAGATCAGTACACTTGTAGGTATACATACTATTTGACAGTAATATATATTAGTATATATACGTATATACATCTATGGGCATAGAGATGAAAAACGACAAGGATCGTGAGTTAAAACGCATAAGCTTGCTTATCGGCGAGGATCAATACAAGGCGATTAATGAGCGCGGCTTAAATCTAAGCTGGTTGTTGCGAGACCTTGTCGATGACTATCTAAGCGAAAAGAAAATCATACTCGAGGTCACCGATGAAACTCTGTCTCTCTATCAAAAGATTGTCAGCGCTACGGGTAGCTTAGATAGCGAATTTGAGCCTTTTTTCAAAAATGCACTGCATACGTTTTTAAAAATCAAAATAGAGAATATGCAAAAGCTCGAGAGAATTGCTTTCAGAAAAACTGAAGGCGGGGGGAAGTGATGGATATCGATTCGTTGAGCCTTTGGCTTGTTTTAGGCCTGCTGCTTTTAATCAGCGAAATGCTAACTACAAGTTTCTTTCTTGTTTTTGTTGCAGTGGGATGTTTCGCAGCTGCGCTCGCGTCTTCGCTCGGAGTGTCTTTAGGTTTTCAGATTGCCGTGTGCGCAGTTACGTCTGTCGCCGGGGTCTTTACTCTTAGAAAAAAGATTCAAAAAAAATTGTTGAAGTCAATTAACCTATCTGCTGACATTGGTAAAGAAATACGAGTTGATGAGTCTATGGCTCCCCACAAACAGACAAGAATTTCCTATCAAGGAACGACCTGGCTAGCGACAAATTTGGGAGCTGAAGAGGTCAAACAAGGGGATCGTGTTGTTATTGTAGGTATTGACGGTAATATTTTGCTTATAAGAAAAGTAAATTAAGGCAAACTTAAGGAGAAGTGGTTATGGAGTTTATTTCGATTGTGCTTTTGCTATTCGCTGTGATTTTTGTGCTCATGTCGATCAAAATCGTTCCTCAGCAAGGAGCCTATGTTATCGAACGACTCGGCAAATACGACCGCACCATTGAGGCCGGATTGCACTTCTTGATTCCTTTCGTGGATCGCATCGCCTACCAGACGGCCTTAAAAGAAGCCGTGTTGGATATTCCGCCGCAGATATGCATTACTAAAGACAACGTGCAGGTCACCGTGGACGGCGTTCTATTTTACAGAGTCATTGACACCAAGGCCGCGTCGTATGGCGTAAATAACTATGAATTCGCAATTGTTCAGTTGGCACAAACGACCTTACGATCTGAAGTGGGCAAGATTGATCTTGATAAAACATTTGAAGAGAGAGAGCGGGTCAACAACGCTGTTGTCATGGCTATCGATGACGCTACTCAACCTTGGGGCGTAAAAGTATTGCGCTACGAGATTAAGTCAATAAATCCACCTAAAGATGTTCTTGATGCAATGGAAAAGCAAATGCGCGCAGAGCGAGAAAAGCGCGCAAGAATCCTCGAGTCCGAAGCCACTAGAGATTCATTGATCAACAATGCCGAAGGTCGCAAGCAAGATATGATTAAACAATCTGAAGCAGATCGCCAAAGACAAATCAATCAAGCCCATGGTCAAGCCGAGGCGATATTGTCCATTGCCCGCGCTACTGCCGATGGTATCAAAATGGTTGCAGAAGCCCTCGGCTCCGAGGGTGGACAGGCAGCCGCCTCTTTTAAGGTTGCCGAAGAGTACGTTAAACAACTCGGAAACATGGCAACCAATTCGGATCTGCTGATAGTGCCAAACAACGTAACTGACGCCAACGCGATGATTGCATCTGCGTTTAGCGTGTTTGATCGCGTTAAGCACAAACAGTCTTCAACATCCCCGGTATAACCCCGGGGACAGGTTTTGATGTTTTATAGATGCAAAATCTTCGAAAAATAATACTATACTCCGATGTATAAACTTCGCGATTATCAGCAAGAAGCGGTCAATAATACCGTAAAATATTTTCGAAAAAAGCGCGATCCCGCGATGATTGTCTTGCCGACAGGAGCCGGCAAAAGCCTGGTTATCGCAGAGCTGGCTCGCATTGCTAATGGTCGAGTTTTAGTTTTAGCTCACGTTAAAGAGCTCGTAGAACAAAATTACGAAAAATACAAAAGCTACGGCCTTACTGCTGGAATCTTTTCTGCAAGCCTCGGAAAGAAGGATTGGGATCAAAAAGCCATCTTTGGCAGCGTGCAGTCTGTAGCCCGCGCGCCAGATGATTTTTTTAATGACTACTCTTTATTAGTGATCGACGAGTGCCATCGAGTGGCCGAAGAGGGCGACACACAATATCAAGAGATAATTAAAAAACTTTTGGTGAGAAATCCGCAGCTTTGTATTTTAGGCCTTACTGCAACCCCGTATCGTTTAGGCATGGGGTGGATCTACGAATACTCACAAATTGGCGAAATCAAAACCGATAAAAAAAGATTTTTTAAACAATGTGTTTATGAGCTGCCCCTATCGTACATGATAAAAAATAAATATCTGACAACGCCCGTGAAAGTAGATATTCCAGTAACTTGTTATGATTTTTCAGAGCTAACGGACAAAGATCGAATGTATACGGCGGCTGAAGTAGAAGAAGTTTTAAAAAGTCAAAAACGTCTAACCCCCCTAATTATCAAAAATATTATCGATATTACCGAGCGTTTCAAAAGACAAGGGGTGATGATTTTTAGCAGTTCAGTAAAACACGCCGAAGAGATTATGTGTTATTTGCCAAAAGACGACTCAAGGATAGTTTTGGGCGACACAGACATAAACGATCGAAATGTGATCATTGATGATTTTAAAGCTAAAAAATTTAAATATCTCGTAAATGTTTCAGTTTTGACGACCGGCTTTGATGCTCCGCATGTGGATGTAATTGCAATTTTACGCCCCACAGAGTCCAACAGTCTATACCAACAAATTGTGGGCCGAGGTCTGCGCCTTTCAAAAGAAAAAGCCGATTGTTACATATTGGATTACACCGGAATGGGGCATGACATCTACAGTCCTGAAATTAGCGATAAGAGGCCAGCGAAAGATACTGTTCCAGTGATAGTCCCATGCCCAGTATGTGAATTCGAAAATAATTTTTGGGGCTATGTCGACGATGATGGTCAAGTCATTGAACACTTTGGAAGAAAGTGCAAAGGGGCCACCCAGGACCCAAATACACTTCAAATCACCCCCTGCGGTTTTCGTTTTCGCTTTAAATCATGCCATAGCTGTGGGTGTGAAAATGATGTCACCGCCAGAGCATGTGAAAAATGTGGTGCAGTCCTCATCGACGCTGATGCAAAATTAAAACAAGCAAAGCTTTCTAAAAATTCTCACGTGCTTACGCCTGATAAAATATCTTTTGAAGAGCGCAAAGATAAAAATTCGAATCCGTATTTAGAGATCAGATACTATGACTATGACGCCCAGTATGTTAGTGAGGCTCACTTTTTTAGCAATCCGTCGTCAATTAAAAAATTCAATATTAACTTTCTACGCTCGCATCTAAAACGCCCTGAGCTCGCCATTGAAATAAAAACACCGGCAGATGTGATTAAATATCAAAGTCTTTTCAGACTGCCGTCGTTTGTGATTGCTCGGAAGCAAGATAAGTTCTGGAAGATTACTGAAAAGGTTTTTGCAGAAGAGCTATAACCCAAGCTAAATCTGATCCAAATGAGACACACTAATAAAACCTATCCAAAATAGTTTGCTCTTTATCGTTGTTGCCCCAAACTGAGACACTGCGCGACCTGAGCTTGAACCACAGTTTCTCTTTTGCGCCAAACAGGGTAGACTGTATTAAAGGGGTGTGACCTATGCGCTCTGTTTTAAATCTTCTCTTTTTGAGTTCGGCACTTTTTTTGGCGGCCTGCCAAACCAACATGCTTAAAGAATATCAAAGCATCACCCCCGGCATGGAAAAAGACGATGTTCTGGCGAAGATGGGAAGCCCCCAGCGCACGCAACGATTTCACGGCAAAGATCGATGGACTTATGTTTTCTATGAAGACCGCATTCGTTACGAAAAAGAGGTTCAGTTCTTTGAAGGTAATGCGGTTTATGTAGGCGACCCATGGCAACCAGAAGCCTCGGCTGCTCAGGTCGATGCTAAAAATGAGGCATCGAATAAGGCCATAGAAGATGACGTCGTAAAAAAATATCAGGACAATCCCAAGGCCTATTCTAACTATGAAAATGAAGTGCGCGGGATGGACAAGGTTCGTTACGTCCCTGATTTCAAACCCGTTCGATAGCTAATTACTTTTGAATAACGATTGGCTCTGTCAATGTCGGCGCCGAATTGCCGGGGCCTTCTGGGGTTTTTTTCTTTCTTCCGTTTTTATCCACCGAACTTCCGTACTGAGACTGCAGCGTCTTCATATTTCGCTTCAGCTTCGCCTCGATGCTCATTTGATTCTCCATTTGCTCAAGAGGCTTTACTTCCATTCTCTCATAGGTGCGAACACCCTTGTAACCCTTTTCGGGGTAGCGATAACGAAGAAGACTGCGGCTTTGTTCGTACTCCTCGACCATCTTGCCCATCTCGCGATGTTCTTTGACCAGCTCTTGGATGATCTCTTTGATTTTAGCTGCATCCGAGCTGTGGCTTTTCTCTTCGATGAGTTTTTTGATGTTTTCTTGTTTGGATTTTACTTTGGCCTGAAGGGCCTGAACGCGAGTCTGCAACTCTGCCGCTTCACTGAGTTGTTTTTTCTGAGCATCGGTCGCTTCGGGCTCATGAGATTCAGAAGTCGCCTTTTCTTCATGCTTTTTTTCTTCTTTGGCTGCGGGGCCCTCGTTCGCAAAAGTCTCCGCTAAAGAAGTTATACTTAATAAAAATGCGAGGCCGATCTGCCTAAATTTGACTCGAAAGAACATCCTGACTCCAACTAACTTTGACAGGAAGATATTTAACTCTTTGAACCAGTATACTGGCTTTTACCGCATTCAATGAGGTTAATATCAAAACCCCGTCTTTGATCTGGGTCATCACCTGAATCACATTCCAACCAAACTTAGAATCCGCAACAGCTTCTTTGACCTGCTGGTAAATCACTGCCGTATCAATACCAGAAATTGTCACCGTGTAATTAAAAGCTGCCTGCGTGACGTCCGCATTTCCAAAGTCTGTGATCTCAGAGAATGTTGATTCGAAGCTTGGAGATGGACTGTCAACCTCTCCCTCAAGATCGAGAGGCTCCAACGGAACCTCATCTTCTCGCTGCGGCATTGATTTTTCAGGATCGCCGGCCCAATCAACAAAAAAAACTGCGTTGCAGCTTGGGCACGTATAAAGCGTGCCATAGTGCTGGGATGTAATCTCTATTTCCGCTTGGCAAACCGGGCACGAAGCCATCGCCTACCTTTTCTTTTGCTTACGTCTTTCGGCGCGATTGAGCTTATTATCGTCTACCGGCTGACGATTGAACGTCATTTTCTGTCTTTGCGGAGCTTGATCGACCTCATTGGCTCGCGAACTAACGTCCATCGCGCCAATATCTGAATCACTTGGAGCCTGATAATCCAGCTCACTTAAATCCGTACTCTCTGGCCTAAAACCTTCAAGTACATCCTCAGCGCTCTGATCTTGATTCACCAATTGGACCTTCATGATCTTTTCAACAACGTCAGCTTTGATAATGTTGTTAAGATTTTCAAAAGCATTAAAGGCTTCTTTTTTGTATTCAATCAAAGGATCCTTAGAGGCATAGCCACGCAAATTAATGCCCTCTTTGAGCTTATCAACAACCTGCAAATGTTCTTTCCAGTGATGATCAATAGACTGCAGAAGAACCATCTTTTGAACCTGAGAAAAGAACTGGCCCATGTTTTTCTTTTGGCGCTCATAAGCTTCTTTTACGGCTTTGCTAACCTCTTGAGTCACCACTTCCGAATTGGTACCCTCTTGAAAATCAATGCGAACGCCAAACTGCTGAGATAGGGCCGTATTAAGACCCTCAAGGTTCCACTGTTCTTTTTTTCCTAACTCAGGAACGTGGGTGTCCAACAGACCGGACGTCACATCACTCAAGAAATCTAAGAAAGTTCGCTCCACGTCGTTTCCATCAAGAACCTCGCGCCTCATACGGTAAATAACCGTGCGCTGCTTGTTCATCACATCATCGTAGTCCAACAAGTGCTTGCGGACATCAAAGTGATGACCTTCGACTTTTCTCTGTGCGCCTTCAATAGCATTGGTGACCATTTTTGCCGTGATCGGCTCATCTTCTGGTATGTTCAACATACTCATGATCTTTTGGATACGCTCGCCATTGAAAATCCGCATCAAACCATCTTCGAGAGATAAATAAAAACGAGACTCACCAGGATCTCCCTGTCGCCCCGAACGACCACGCAGCTGATTATCAATACGACGAGACTCATGGCGCTCGGTACCAATAATGTACAGCCCCCCCGCCGCCACCACATCTCTGCGTTCGCTTTCGCATTGAACTTTAAATTTAGCGAGTGCTTCTATGTGCTCAGTAGAGCTTTCGTCTTCGGCAACTTTTTTTGCCATCACTTCAGAGTTGCCCCCAAGAACAATGTCCGTTCCGCGGCCAGCCATGTTTGT
>JAMIQD010000093.1:0-12251 GCA_035914755.1 Pseudobdellovibrionaceae bacterium
CTGATTGTCTCTCCTGAACTCTGTCGTCTTCGCTCGTAGAGTGTGACACCAATTGATGAGCGAAGTTGGCTGTCCGTTTGCGTTGTAGAAGCTAGAAATCGGACTATCGCCCGCACTCATCGAATCAGAAAACAGGAAGAAGTGCTCCGTGTAGCCGCGTTTCTTGTGCGCTCTTTCCAGCGTCTTTTTTCGGTAGAGCAGGCGAATTGTCTCCGACAATCTTCCTGAATCGCAAACGTAAATCAGGCCATCGATGTGCGTCTCGTAGATATAGGTCTTAAGCTTTTGCAGAATGCGCTCATCAGACTTGCGAGTTCGCTCGATTTCAAATGCGACGCTGACTTTTTCGTTCGTTGCCGTTTTCGGGAAAATCATCAAGAAGTCGGGTAGTAGATCGAGAGGCTTGCCTTGTTGCTGCAAGATGCTTCGTGCCAATGCGTGGCTTTCGATCTCATGCTCGCGGATGATTTCAACATCAGGCAAGGCCCTTTTTATAGTGAGTGCCCAGAACTCACACCATTGGTTGTGAATCCAGTTTCGCCTATTCAACAGCGGCCTTGCCGCTTTTGTTTTGTCATCTTTTAGTCTTAGGGCAACTTCATCGCGAACGGTTTGAGCGTTGTTGAGCTGATAGTAAAACGTGCTGGGGCTTCCCATGACCATATCCACGAGTCCTTTCCGTTTCATGATGCCGATGGCTTGACGCAGATTCTTTTTCTGAATCGGCGGCGCGGTCATCAGATGGAGCATCTCAAGCGTGAGTGGACTGTGATCTCGAAGAAGCGTCAGAACCTCATTTGCGACTTGGCGCTTTGGAACTTTGTCGTTCAAAGCTCAGCTCCTTTCATTGCGAGCTGCGTTTTTGCCGGTCGTTTTTGGCTGGCGGCCTTGAGTTCCATCAGGCTCTTGATCGCAAGATCAATGTCGATATCCTTTTTGCTCGCAAGGTTCCTGAGCGAGCGACGGACATTTGTGTGCTTGATTTGGAGTGCTCGAATGTCGATCTTGGCCGTGAGTAAAATCTCGTTTACGACATCAGACATATTGATCGAGCCGCTTTGAAAATCGAGATTGGCCTCCTTTACGATCGCGTCGAGTGTCGTCCACGAATCGTCTGTGAGAATGACCTGAAGTTTTCTTTTCACTAGCGACCTCCTCTTTTGTTTGCGCCGGGAATAACAAACGGACTCGGCGGCAGATCGCCGAAGTAGATTTCGGTTTGCCTCATTGCGGCCTCCCGATCTTCGGCGACCGACTGGTGGACGAAGTACGAAGTCAGAAGGCCAATTCCGAGACCGATGCTAGCTCCGATGCCGACATCTTCAAACTTCGGTTCGCCACCTGTTGCTCGGCCAGCAGCATAGGTGGCGGCGACACCCGCCAGTGCGCCGGTCGCAGCACCTAGCCTGAATGATTGATCTAGCGTGCTACACCCACCGGTGAGCATCGCCATGGTTGATAAATAGAGAACGGCTCTCATGAGCGATTCCTCCTGTATTGGCTAAACAGTGGAGGAGTTCCGAGAAGTGCGAGGGGTTAAGTAGAGTAGTGTACGAGGGTCAGTTTACCTTTTGGATTTAGATTCGCCCTTCCATGGATCACCTGGAAGTAGCGAAAGTGTGCGGCTCTTTACGCGGTCGCCTTCATCAACCACGTTGAACGTTGGCGCGTCTGGCTTCAGAAGCGGCTGAATATCCTCAATGAATGCTCGATCCGTCAGTTTGCGGTGAAGATTGGCTTCAAACTCAGCTCGTGAAACCGAATGACTGCCGTGGTTCATGTACCGCAAGAAGCAGTCGACCATCTTCTTATCATCGAGATTCTTAAAATGCAGATATGCCATCGCCATGTCGTAAAGATCGCGGCCCTTCTTGCGTTGGTAGAGGGCGCGAAGCTTCGTACCTAGAATCTCCTCGATCTCGTAGGTCAGAATCTCGCACGCGCCTGAGTGCCATGAACTTTGCATTTCAAATTTAATTCTCTTGTGGCCTAAGACATTCAGGTGTTCGCCGGTATTGATTTCGATTTTCAGTCGCATCGGTCGTTGAGGCGCCTCTTCGCTTGTGAAGCGATACTTCAGGGTGAAGCGCGCATCTCCGCGATCGACACGCGGCTCGCCAAGCCATGGGTCAATCAAAGCGCGTAAAGCATTGATTGAATTTCCAATTGGCTCGGTTCTCACTTGTACCAGATCAATGTCTTCCGAATACCGAGTCGGCGATGGGAAGAATATTTTCTGAAGCGACGTTCCTCCGCGAAAGGCAAACGCGTCCTTTAGATGTGAATCTGAGTAGATTTGAACAAGTGCCTTGGTCAAAATGAGGTCTTGTTCAACCTGGTGCGATTGAATCCATGGAGCAAACTGTCGCCACTCTGTAAGCATTGCCACTGGAATCATAGGTCAGGCTCCACTTCAGTGTTTACGAACACGCTCCATTTTTCATTTTTCTCTGTAATGCCCTTTCGTTCGTCGGGACGCAGGAAAATGAAACCAGGACGCTTCTTCTCAAGAAGCTGATGGAGCGCCTTCACGACCTTCTTGTTGCTCGAGAATCGCTCTGCCAGATATCCGAGGCGTTGAACGTAAGAGAACTCGTTTTCGAGGCTAGCAGCCTTCACGAGTTTGATAGGGTCGATAGTCTCAAGCAGTTCGACAATTGCAGTGGTGACGTTATCAAGGTGTCCAGCGACTCGAACATAGCGAAGCAAATCGAGAACCGTCGCTTCTGGTGTTGATACCTGTATAAATCCAGTCGGAGTTTTCATCTGCTGAACGGGAGTTTTTTCGAGATCTTTCTTTGTGACGAAACGAATTCGCGTCGCTCCCGATTCGATAATGGGTACTGGCTTTGAAGTCACGACTTGAAGTTCTTGCGGCGATTGGTGAGCGGCCCCATGAAGTGCCGAGGCCGAGAGGACTCCGACGTAATAGGGCTGCTTCATGAATTTCATGAGCGCATCTATGTAATGAGTTGGCGGCAGTCCATTTGAATTTCGATATTCAGCCGGAATGATAACGTAGAAGCCGTTTCGGATTCGCATCATCTTTGCCTGCTGAATCAGACGGTGAGTGGCTTTGTGGAATGGAGCAGTCTCAACGCCTAAGGCTTTCATCGCCTCTGATTTGGTAAACCAATATCGTCCCTTCGACTGAAGGTCTTCGATATAATCCGCCAGTTTTAGGTGTTTTTCGGGTATTGCTACCATTTCTATATTCTCCCTCAAAATGGGATAACTTACAATTGCTAACATTCTAATTTTATCCCTTTTTTCGTCTGTTTTTACGAATTCTAGCAATGCTAAAGTCCTGCAGAATCAGATAAATAGGCCGTCTTCTCAATTTGATACGAACCCAGCTTTCCCCAAGAGTGCTTCAGAATAGTGCGTTCGAGAAAAGCGACACTTTCTGTCGTGATTCTCAAACGTACTGGTCATCCATTCAGCGCGGGAAACCTCACCGTAAACACGCTCGATGCCCCGTGAGGGGTGGCTTGTCCGTGAGCCACAAGGACCGCGCCCACTCCTGTGGGAAGTGTCTTCAAGAGGTCCGGCGAGGCTCGAAACTGGTGAGCGTCGCGGGTGGTCCCTTCGCCGACGACTTCAGCACGGTCGATGTTCTTGGTGTTCGTGATCCGCTGAGTGGTTTTCTGAATATTCTTTGTCCCAAATGAGCGCGAGAAGAATTCGGCTGAATCGGGATCATTGATTCGAAGCACGATCTTTGTCGCCGCATTGTCAGCAATCCGGTTTAAGAATCCTGGCGAGACTTCGATCACATCACCAATACTTTGATGCGAGAAGTGCAAAGCAAAGCCAGCCGAGCGAGCCTTCGAAATCAAATCGGCGAACTCAACGCAAGCAAACGACGCAAACTCGTCAAAGTAAACTGGGACGAGTCTTCTCTGTTTTGCTTGCGGAGAAATGAGTCCCCGGTGTGCGGTTCCGGCCAAAAAATTTAAGTGGTTAATGATGAGTTTCCCGAGAATCGAAACCAATTGCGGAGACATGAGACTTTGCAGCCTAAAATAAATCACCTGACCGCCGGACGCATTAGAGAGATCAATTACGACCTCAGTTGGTGAAAGTGTCTTTTCCAAATGGCCGGTCGTGAGCGAGCGAATCTGATCGCGAAGACCTGAAAGGTCTTGAAATTCGGCAACCGCCAAATTTTCCGGGAAGTCCTCCGTCGAAACGAAGGTTGCATACGTCTTTGGTGTTTCAAGGTAGTTCGCAATGTCGACAAGAGTCGGATTTCGTCCATTCACATTGAAGTGACGTGGTTCGTTTCTGATAGCCGGAGCCTTCTATCTCTTGGCCGCGGCATTCGTCGCATTTTTTATGAGTGAGCTTCCGCCCGAGAGAGAGTTTCATTCAGCAAGAAGAGAATTCGGTTCGCGAATCAATGAAGGATTCGCTGCCATTCGATCATCTATTCAGCTTAAAGCTCTGCTTCCGATCCGCGTACTGCATCAGGTGGAAACAATTCTGGGAGTTTTGTGGCTGCCTTGGATTCAACAACTTGGTGGTGGTGATGCAAGATGGTTTTCTGTGCTTGCAACGGGTTCCTATCTACTTCGCTATGCTGTGAATCACTTTTTCTCTGGAAAATCTCGGCCTAGCTCCTATATGCCAAGAATCAGTAATGCGTTGGCTTGTATGGCGTTAGGGTCTTTAATTTGTGTATTTGCCGAGAATGTTTGGCTTGCGCTCTTTGGTGTCTGGACGATGGCTGGGGCGCGTGGTGCCTTCTTGCCGGCCGTTCAAGCGATCCAGCATGAGGAGTTTCCGGAACGAGTTAGGACCACGGGATTGTCTGTGATGAACTTCTCAACTGAAGCGATTTTTACCCTCAGCTACTTCGTTTCGGCTGCCGTTGTTGACGCGTTGAGTATCAAAGTTGCTTGGGGAATTTCGGCATTTTGCTTCGCAGTTTCGGCTTTGATCGCCGCTCTAGGAGCGAGGCTCAGGATTCAATCGTCTTAGCATTCGATCTTCAAAAACCTGCCACATTTAAAGTCACCCATTCTATCAAGCACATAGTCTTTACTTGTCTGTGATTGTCTCACATAATTTTTGTCTAAGCACCATGCGGAGGCAGTTATGCAAGAGACGATCGAGCCCTGGTACTCGGTTGAGGAAATTTCACGTCATCTAGGAGTCTCGAAAGAGACGATCTATCGATGGCTTGAGAAGCATAAGATTCCCGCGCATCGCATGGGAAAGCTTTGGAAATTTAAGCCGAGCGAGGTGGATCGTTGGGTTCTTGCTGGTGGTGCCGAATATTCAGAGCGTCCTTCTGACCATAAGGGACCTAACTGATGGCATCAGCAGTATCGAATATAGTCAGTCCAAAAATGCGTTTGAAAGCTCCTCTTCCTCCAGGCTCTCGTGTCGAAGTCAGGAATGAGGAATGGCTGGTAAGAAGTTGTCTCTTCGACTCCGAGATCGATTCATATGTGGTCAAAGCAGAGGGAGCTTCAGGGATAGTCCGTGGATTGCAAATGACCTTCTTGGATGTCCTCGACCAAATCAAGATAGTCGACCCCCTTCAGATTGAATTTCAAATTGATCCCAGTCCTAACTATCGCAAGAGCAAGCTCTTCATCGACTTGTGGATCAAGAAAAGCGTTCCCACAACATCAGACCTTGCTATCGGTCACCGAGGTGTTTTCAACAATGAACCTTATCAGAGAGAGCCTGCTGCGAAGGCTCTCGATCAGACGAAACATATCCGACCTAGAATTTTGATGGCAGATGCCGTTGGTCTTGGAAAAACCATACAAGTCGGAATTCTCCTTTCCGAACTGATCCGGCGAGGCAAAGGGCAAAGGATTCTCGTTGTCTGTTTGAAGTCGATGTTAAATCAGCTTCAAAAAGAATTTTGGTCGCGATTTTCAATTCCACTCAAGTCCATGGACAGCAAAGGTGTTGAGCGAGTTTTTCGAGAGATCCCAAGTCGAATGAATCCGTTTAATTATTACGACAAAGTGATCATGTCGATGGACACTCTAAAGACGAAAACGATGATGGGCTACCTAGAGTCTGCTCATTGGGATGTGATTGTAATCGACGAGTGTCACAACGTCGCTCGTAGAGGCAAGTCGACATCAGATCGATCGAAATTAGCCAAAAAACTTTCGGCATCTTCGGATGCACTCATTTTGACAAGCGCAACTCCTCATGACGGAACAAAAGAAAGTTATTCGAGTTTATTGGAACTCATAGATCCAACTCTTGTTACCGACCCAAATAAAATCACGAAGGAAGTCCTTACGAGCGCAGAGGTGGTCTTTCGAAGATTCGGAAAAGACCTGGATCTTTCTCAAAAGATTCCGCCGCGTATTGAAGACCCGAGATACATCACTTGTTCAAAAGAAGAAGAAGGCGCGCTACTTGATTTGAAGGGAAAGGTTTTTAAAGTTCTCGATCAAACTAAAGCGCGAAAGAAGGACGTGTTCTTCCGTTCGACACTGTCAAAGGCGCTCTTTTCTTCGCCAGAGGCAATTTGTTCTAGTATCGAAGAAAGATTAAAAAAAATAGATCCGGCAGTAAGTCCGCAGCACAAGGAAGATTTTGATTTTCTCTCGGGGATAAGTTCAAGTCTCAGCAAATACTCGATTAAGAAAACGCCGAAGTATCGTGAGCTTTTAAGTCTTTTGAAAGAAAAAGAAGGAATTCCAAAAAGAGACCGAGTCGTAGTTTTCAGCGAATTTCGAAAAACGCAGGCCGCTTTAATCGAAGCGTTGAGCGAAGATCTTGATTTGGTTTTACCGAAAGACCCAAAAGCATTTGATCCCAAGGCTCAGATCATAGGCTTCAACGCAAGCATTCCAGAAGATGCGCAACAGAGTATCATCGAGTCTTTTGCTTCCGAGAATAGTAAAATTAAGCTGTTAATTACCACGGACATTGCCGCAGAGGGAGTGAACTTGCACTACTTCTGCCATCACCTCATTCACTTCGACGTTCCGTGGTCGCTAATAACGCTCGAACAGAGGAATGGCCGAATTCATAGGTACGGTCAAAAAAAAGAAGCCCACATCTATTACTTGGTAAACGATACGACCAATCCGGAGCTAGCTAAATTCAAAGAGCGATGGGTTGTTGAGAAGTTATTGGAGCGCGCTACTAACGTTCGCGAGCAGCTAGGAGATGAGAGTCTAGCTCTAGCATGTTTTGATCCCGAGAAGGAAACCGCCAAAGTCTCGATTGCTTACCAAGAGGAAGAAGACCTCAATTCTGTGTTCGACGCGAGTTCATTACTCGACGACCTTTATGGTACGATAACACCGAGTAACGCGCCAAAGGCGAAGGTATCGGAAGTAAAGACGATATTTAGCGACTTGGATTTTTTTAATGCCGCATCAAAAGAACTCGGTTTGAAGCACAAAACGGAAGAGGGCGACATTATTGTGCCTCTTGCGGAAAATGCAAAACACTGCGATGCAATCAAGCATGCGGTCAGACTAATTTCCAACGAACTTGATATTTCAGAAAGCTCAACTCTGACATTTTCTCACACAGTGGCTGACGTTGAGTCTTCCATCGCAGAAGCGCGAAAAAAAGTTGGGCTTTGGCCCGAGCGGCATTATCTTTGGGAGAATCATCCAATTCTTCAAATGATGATGCGGCAACTAGAGGGCTCGTTTCAAAAGGATCTCGCTCCGGTTGTGTTGATAGAGGACTCTACATTTCTTAAAGGCGCAGGATTCTTAGTTTATGGTGCGATTTTCAATAAGAAGGGGCAGCCGGTTACTTCGGAACTCTTATTTGCGCAGCGAGATTCGGCTGACAAATGGATATTTAGCGATCCATTCGAGGCGATGGCTAAAATGGGATTTGATAAAAAGTCGATCGTCAATTCAACTTCAGATAAGTCAGACTCAAAGCTGAAGAAGAGTCACAAGGATTTGATCGAGCAAGTTGGCAGTTTGATAGGTCATTACGAAAATCGGCTTAAAGCTACCGCCGTGAAAGAACACAACGAGAGATCTCCAAAGTTAAAAGTATACCTCGATCATCTTGATTCATGGTTTGAGCAAAAGAATACGTTTCTTAAATCATCGCTGAAGTCGACGAATCAAAAACGTCGTCTTCAGGAAGAGATCGACGGCGCGATCAAAATTCGAGCGCGCTTTCAGGACTATGTAAAGTCGCAGTTCGAGGTTGAGTTGAAAGTACCTTTCGCTCGCGTAGTTGCGGCCTTCGTTCCAAACAGCGGAGGCTGGTCGTGATTAAAGGGCTTTATAACGAAAATGAATTCTACGCTAATTTCTACTGGGATAATAAATTGCTCGAAGATGTTCGAGCAAAACTGGGAAGCGACACTGCGACTGAAAATGCAGTAGGTATGCTGAAGGACCTTGATTCATATTTCTGGTCTATGAAAGAGGCAGAAGGCCCTGCAGCTTTAGACGCCATGACTGCTTTCTATCAGCGTCTTTTCATCGCATTGGGATATCAATACAACCCGACGGAAAAGCAAACGACTGAAGGAAAAACATTTTCAGTTGTTGTTGATACGGCCGGTGCGAGTCCCTCCGAGCTCTTAGGCTTCCTCGTCGAGCAGAGTGAGTCCGGTGCCTTCGAAGCTTCACCGATTTGCTTTCACGACGACTCGGATTCAGAAAAATCCATAGTCGATTACGAACTTTCAGAGCTTCTTCGTGAAGAGCTGCAAGAATCGCAAAATCCACCCCGTTGGGTATTGGTGGGCGCGCCAAACGCACTTTTTTTAATCGAACGAAGCAAATGGGCGTTCGGAAGGTACATTAGAGTCGAATGGCAGGAGATATTTCTTCAACGAGACTCAAAGCCTTATGAAGTTCTCTTGGGACTAACTGCACGAAAAATTCTTTGTCCGGATTCTGGCAACTCCGCCCACGATGAATTCGATGACAATTCACATCGTCACGCTTTTGAAGTGACCACAGAGCTTCGTGAAAGCGTTCGTGAAGCGATTGAACTTTTGATTAACGAAATGATTGATCTAAAAAAGGAGAGTCACCAAAAGATTTATGCGAAGGATTCCGGTGAGCAATTCGCAAAAGAGCTGACTCACGATGCACTTTACTATGTCTATCGACTGCTTTTCCTTTTGTATCTTGAGGCGCAGGGAGATGACTCAGATCTTTTGCCGTTGAAATCGGAAATCTACCGAAACGGATATAGTCTCGAGAAACTTTTGGAGCTTGATTTCGTCGACATCACGCCTGATTCCGCAGAATCAAAAGGGACATTTTTATTTGAAAGTTTAGAGCGGATATTTGAACTCATCTTCTTTGGCTTTGAGCCGGGGCCGAAGCAAGGTTTGTTTGCTTCTGGCGGGATGTTGTCAGGATTTTTAGTAAAAGGAATCAAAAGTGATCTGTTTGATCCAGATAAAATTCTTCATCTTAAAGGGGTAAAACTAAGTAATGGTATGTTGCTTGAAATTTTGAAGAAACTCTCCCTTACAAGAAAGCGTGAACGAGGAGGAAAGGCTCGTTCTCGAGTTTCTTATGCGAATCTCGGAATCAATCAATTGGGCGCTGTTTATGAGGGGCTACTTTCTTACACAGGGTTCTTTGCTCAAGAGGATTTGCATGCGCTGAAGCCTGTAAGCGTTAAGCAGTCTGATATCGACAATGGCAAAGAATTAGATCAAGTCTACTTGGCACCGAAATCTTTAGTGGAAAAATATCGAAAAATTTCCGATAAAAAATATAAACTTACCGCAAGCAACACGGTTTTGGATGAATCAGGCAATCCAAAAATTTACAAAAAAGGCAGTTTCATCTATCGACTTGCCGGCCGTGACCGTCAGAAACTTGCTAGCTATTATACTCCGGAGTCACTGACGAAGTGTACTGTCAAATATTCGTTAAAAGTCTTGTTTGAAAGAAGAAAAACTCTTGATGAACTTTGGCAGGTGAAAATTCTTGAGCCTGCCATGGGCTCTGGCGCGTTTCTAAATGAGGCGGTCAATCAATTGTCGAATAGAATTCTTGAATTAGAGGTCGCTCAAAATCTTGGGGGCTTGAAGACGCCAAAAGAAAAGCAAAAAAGGATTTGGGATATAAAGTACGAGCTCATTTCAAATAATGTTTTTGGGGTAGATTTAAATCCCACTGCAATTGAATTAGCACGGTTTTCACTCTGGCTGAACTGTGTTGGTGCTGGTAAAGAGCCGCCCTCATTTGAACACAAATTGAAGGTAGGAAATAGCTTGATCGGTGTTCGCTTTAAGAAGCGTGCGGACGGCGAGTTTCCGTTTCTATTGCTTGACGAGTCCATGTTGAATTATGGCAAGCGATTCTTTGACTACAACCCTGAGGGAGCAACTCTATTGGCTTCTTTTCGATCGAATCTTCTAAAGTCTATTGTTTCCAAAGACGATCCCATTCTGGCACGGGTTCATAGGCGCGTAGAGATCGAAATGAGTCAATTGGTCGATGGGACGCCTGAAGAAAAAGCGAGTTCCTATCAGCGATTGAAGATGTGCAGCGATATTTGGTGCTCCTACTTTTTTGCGCTGCCCAAAGATATAAAGGCCTTACCCAGCAAGCATACCGAACTGCTTTCAATATTTTCAAATATCCTTGAAGACGGCATCGGCACGGTGCCGCAGCACCTGCTTAAGGTCACAGGGCATTACGTTTCCAGCCAACGTTTTTTTCATTGGGAGATCGAATTTCCTGAGGTGATTCGCTCAGGAGGATTCGATTTAATTTTAGGTAACCCTCCGTGGGTTGCTGTTGAATGGCAAGACTCAATTTACCTAAACGACTATGATGTTATTCCGGCAGTAATGTCACTCAGTGCCCCTGAAACTCGTTCTTACTCGGCAACAATTCATGACGAAGTTCGTGAGCGGGTTGGTGAGGACTTCGCAAATGTACAGGGCTACATTAATCTTCTCAATGATCCATTCTATTCTAAGTTGGGATCAGCGACCAAGAATACATATAAGTGCTTTGACATTCTCGCCTTAGATTTATTGAGTCCGACCGGTACCTTTGGAGTAATTCAAGAAGACGGACTGCTCGAAGAAAGAAAGGCCAGCGAAGCTCGGTCGTATCTTTATCAAAAACTTGTTTATCATTTTCAATTTCAAAACGAAAAAGCTCTCTTTGCCGAGGTTCACAACGCCAAACGATTTAGTGTTAATGTATTTTCGAATAAAGCATCCACTGAAATTCACTTCGATCACATCGGGAACTTGTTTCTTCCGAAAACTATAGATGAATGCTACGATTCCACCGGTATCGGCCCGGTTCCCTTGGTTAAAAATGGAAAAGCAGAGTGGGAGACTCAAGGGCATAAATCTCGTATCCTGCGAATTGATTCATCTGTTATCAGCAAGTTCGCGTCGTTCCTTGGGGATTCAAAATCTGAATGCCCAGTTCTATTAAATCTTCACAGCAGCAGATTGTTGAATGTGGTTGAGGCGATTGGCGCATCCACATTGTCAGTGCAGTCATTTTTTGATGAGAACGAAGTTGTGTTTTCCGACGGTTTTAATGAAGTAAATGCGCAAGATGACGAAATAATTGAGCCATCTTCCGGTCGAGCCCAATCGCTAGAAAGTCTCATTTTATCTGGGCCCAACATAGAGTCATTAAATCCATTTGCCAAAGAAACCCTTGAGGCCTACAAGTCGAATAAGTCCTATCAAGAAGTAGATCTAATCTCGATCGGCGAAGATTTCATTCCACGCACGCTTTACAAGTATGTCGTTGATGTGTCCAAGATAGACTCTGGCCTACCAAGTATCTCAGGTATTTCATACAGGAAGCATTTTCGTCTACTGACGAGGGGAATGGTTAATCCATCCAACGAGCGAAGTCTGTTTTTCACCATCGTTCCACCGGGACCAATGCACATCAATGGTTTGAAAGGGTTTGCGACAAAAAATCTAATAAAGCTGCAAATTGCTGCTGGGTTTCTCGGGAGCCTGCTGCTGGATGCAGTAATTCGCTTAAAGAACAAAACCAACATTTTCGCTGAAGACATCAGGATGCTTCCGATCGGGGAAGATGAAAAGTTTTGGGGATCGATTGCCAGAAGGGCTCTTGCTTTAAATGGGCTTACTTCGGCATATGGAAATCTCTGGGAACTGAATGTTTTTTTGAAAGATGATTCTCTTATAAACGGTCGGAGTTTGAATGGATTTGGATGCAAATTCAATATGACTTCACCAATTAGAAATCAGATTGAACGAAG
This sequence comes from Pseudobdellovibrionaceae bacterium, assembly GCA_035914755.1. Classification (GTDB taxonomy): domain Bacteria; phylum Bdellovibrionota; class Bdellovibrionia; order Bdellovibrionales; family Bdellovibrionaceae; genus JACMRP01. The sequence continues at coordinate 12,205 of JAMIQD010000093.1, forward strand.
GCAAGCTGAAGTTGAGCTGAATGCTCTTGTCGCACTTGCATTTGGAT
>JAMIQD010000094.1:0-3471 GCA_035914755.1 Pseudobdellovibrionaceae bacterium
CCTCATCGAATTCGTAACTAAGGACTCTGCAAATGAACTCATTTACTGACTTTGGCCTCTTGCCCTCGCTGCTAAAAACCCTCAAAGAAAAGCGCATTTCGAAGCCCACTGAAATTCAGGCCAATGCCATTCCAATGTTGATGGGAGGCCAATCCGTCGTTGGCGTTTCAGAGACTGGCAGTGGTAAAACCCTCGCCTACGCATTGCCTTTGCTGCATTTGCTAAAGTCTCTCGAAGCAGACGGTGATGCAATCACAGAAGCTGGAACCCCGAGAGCCGTGGTCATGGTTCCAACCCGCGAACTTGGTGAACAGGTCTCGAAGGTTTTTAAAACGCTCACCCATGACACCCGCTTGCGAGTGCGTCCAGCCCTTGGCGGAATGACTCTCGAGCAGGCACGCAGAAACACCTCCGCCGCTTTTGAAGTGCTCCTGGCGACTCCTGGTCGTCTTGTGCAAATGCTAGAGCAAGAACTTATCTCCCTGAATGATGTTCGCATGCTGATCTTCGATGAGGCGGATCAAATGATGGATCAGGGATTTCTTCCTGACTCAAATTACGTCGTTGGCGCCTGCCCGCAGGATCTGCAGATGGCCTTATTTTCGGCGACCGTCTCAACTGCTGTACAAGAGCTTATGAATAATCTCTTTGCTTCTGCTGAGGTTATTCGCAGCAAGGGTAGCGGCAAAGTAGTCTCTAGCTTGGTCACCAAAAATATGATTGTCGAAGATGGCAAGCGCTGGCCCCTTTTTGAAAAAGTTCTGAGCCAAAAAGTAGCCGGCGGCACCATGGTCTTTACCAACACCCGCGAACAGTGCGACAAGGTCGCCAAAGAACTCACGGATAAGGGACACGCTTGTGTCATTTACCGCGGAGAAATGGACAAAAATGAACGCCGCATGAATTTAAAAAAATTCCGCGACGGAAAAGTCGACTTGTTGGTCTCTACTGACTTGGCAGGCCGGGGCCTTGATCTGGACAACGTCGGCCGTGTGATCAATTACCATCTCCCGAAAGAAATGGAAAACTACCTTCACCGGGCGGGCCGAACAGCCCGGGCGGGGCGCAAAGGTCTGGTTGTCAATTTGGTCACCGAAAGAGATCAGCGACTTATGTCTCAACTCGAGGGCAACAAGCCACCGTCACTTGAAAAGAAAATGGCCCCGGGACAAAAAGCCAAAGCCCCGTCTCAAAGCCGTTTTAAAAAAATAAGCGCAAAAGCCAATGCCGACGCGAAAGCCAAAGCAAAACCAAGATCGAAGTAAATGAAATGTTCTGAGTATCTTCAAACAATTCGATTTTTATTTCTTCTGCTGACCGCGGCGTAAGCAATGCCTACCACTTCAGTAAATACAAAAATCCCCATTAGAGAAATATCGTAGGCCAGAGGATTTGCCATAAAGGTCTGTGGAAAACTTGTAATTACACCCAAAAAAACAATCTGCAGCAAATACGCAAAGCCAAACTTTCGATTCCATATTGAATTAGAAATCAACGCCAATGGAGTTCGAGCTAAAAAGCCATTCAGGTTAGAATTCATTGATGCGACTAAATAAAAACCAATGACACCAATTATCGTTAACTTTTTTAAAGCCGAAAGATTTTGAATAAAGCAATACATTCCGCTGTCTGCGGGTGCCAAGTTCATATCTGGCAGCAACAGCACTCCTAAGCAAGTGACAGCAAATAATAAAACTGCCATCCAGAGTCCTCGAAGTCGAAAAAAGAATCCGTGTTCTTGCCTCAAAGAAGCCCATTCTCCGAAATATAAGAAAAAAGATGCCACGAAAATCCAAGGAAATAACGGCCACGCTACTCTGCTATCAGGACCACAAGAAAAAACACCGAAGAAATCAAAGTTCCAAAAAATCGTAACCGCAGAAAAAATGGCAGCAAGCCATAGCCGACCACTGACTCGCCCGAATGAGTAGGCAAAAAGAAAGCTTACCAACAGAAACGAAAATATATCCCAATATAAAAATGGATATGGGGCATCGAAATATGAAAATAGAAGACAAAAATATCCAAGGAGACACCAGAGACAAAGACCCAAAAGCTTTTTGAGATTAAATTTATTAAAGCCGAGTAGAAAAAAAGAAATAAAAACGATGGTCAAACCACTAAACGGCAAAGTCTTGCCTATCGTCATTAACAACTGATTGAATATAGCACTCAAAGAAATCGGATGCGCGTCGTTATCAAAGCCGAACTCGGAAAGATGATATGGAACAATGGCCAATATAGACACAAAGCGAACAATGTCTATTAGAATAAATCGCCTTCGATCTTCGCTATGGGTAGAAGACAGTGTAGTCATTATTATTATTCCAAATCAATCGAAGTGCTAGTTGGTGAAATTCTTTTTCATGTCGGACCGCCGGCAAGATTATCTCTGAGGACAAAAATACCAAATTAAAAGAATCTAAAAAAAGAATCTCGCTGCGCTCTTTTTTATCACCCACTATGGGAATCGCGCTTCTGATGACCGGCTGAAAGGGATACTTCTTTTGTGGCTCGTGCTTTTTTGAAAAATAGATCACTTTTATTTTAGACGATCCGTCGTTTTCAAAAATTTCCACCTCTGGGCCCTTGTTCAAAAACAAAGGCTGCACTTTGCAAACACCTTTAATCGATGAAGAAACATGGAGCCCCCAAGACAAATCGTCATTTTTTTTATTCAAAAAAAACTTTTTAAATAAATAAAGCCGCTCCGCTGGAATATGGATTCTCATTCCATAGATTAATGACTCTTCGCTCGGCAATTTTGTGTAGTAATACTCAACATTATGAATTAGCTCAGCACTGGGATCTAAACGCACTCCCCAGCTAGCTGTCTCGTTGATAACAGCATCCAAAGCCGCAGAAGTATCGCGACCGAGACATGGCGTAAAATCAAAGACAACTTTTTTAAACCATGCGTGCTGACGTTGATGATAGGCTTTTATGTAAACAGGGTCCTGATCGCCCAACAAAAGATCAAGGGGAATCGCCTGGCTCTTTACCGCAAAAACAAAGCAAATAAAAAAAACGCAAAGTCTCAGCATTTTACAACCCCAAAATAGTCGGCGAGAGAACATAGTTTACGTCCTCCTGATTAAATTGAATGTCCCCAATCAAATGGTGAAGATCTCTTAGATTCACAAAAATTGAGTTTTTAACTTCTCTTGTTTTTTCAAAATCTATCTGTAATTTTCGATTGTCTTTGGCAATCGCAATAAATGGGTCAAACGGACCAAAACAAAATGGTTCTTTGAAGCCAGCATAATACAAAGTCGCCAGCAACTGACGAACCACTGGAGAATGATGGGTCACAGTGTCACCCGCAAAATCGAAGTTAATCGGCGCATCCAAGATAGCCTAACCGCTCGCACTGAGGACGCGTCGAACACCACTGTAAAACTCAAAAGAATACAGACGAGACAGATCAATATTCGTTGGGTACGGAAAGTCAACAAGGACGAGATCGAATTG
>JAMIQD010000095.1:0-2777 GCA_035914755.1 Pseudobdellovibrionaceae bacterium
TCCATCATCCAAAATCATATTGAAGCCCTCTTTGCCCCAACCAGTGATAGTTTGTTCGATACACCAATTGAACTCCTCTTCGGTCTCGCCTTTCCAAGCAAAAACCGGAATGCCCGCTGCCGCAATCGCAACTGCTGCATGGTCTTGAGTCGAAAAGATGTTGCAAGAAGACCAACGAATTTCAGCGCCCAACTCAACAAGAGTTTCAATCAAAACCGCCGTCTGAATCGTCATGTGCAAGCATCCAGAAATACGAGCCCCTTTGAAAGGCTGCTGCTTTTTATACTCTTTGCGAAGTGCCATCAGACCTGGCATTTCAGTCTCGGCAATCGAAATCTCTTCTCGGCCCCAGCGAGCCAGATCTGCAAAAACTTTTGGATTCTCCATCGCCTCTTTACAAACTTTAAAATCCCGAACAGGACTCTTGGTTGTGGTGGTAAATTTGGCAGGTGTCTTTGCATTCTTCTTCATAGCGGACTTCCCATTAGCTGTTGTGGTTTGTGACATTTTATATTCCTTCTGGTTAGGGGACCGTCAAAATCTCGTAACCTGTATCGGTAACAAGCACCGTGTGTTCAAATTGTGCCGACAGCAGGCCATCGGCAGTTTTATAATATTTAATCGTAGAGCCAGGGATGGCAACCTCTGTACACTCGTCTGTCCCCTCGTTGATCATTGGCTCCACAGTAATGCAGTGCCAAGGAATCAACTTATCGCCCTTTCCCTTTTTGCCCCAAGCAGGAACAAAGGGCTCTTCGTGAAAGTTTCTTCCGACGCCGTGACCACCGATTTCTTTAATCGTGGTATAACCCCGACGGGTGACAAATTTGTTCGTTTCAAAACCAATATCCCCGGTGTAACCATAGGGACGAATCATTTCAATCCCAAGATCTCGTGCCTGTTTGGCAACCTCAATCAAATCCAAAGCTTTATCGCTGACATTGCCTACAGCAAAGGTCGCCGAGGTATCGCCAAAAAAACCATCTAACTTGGAGGTCACGTCAATATTGATGATGTCGCCGTCTTTGAGCTTGGTATCGTCAGGAAGACCATGGCAAACCACTCCGTTAATCGAAGTACAAATAGTTTTGGGATAACCATGATAACCAAGGCAAGCTGGAGTCGCTCCAGTCGAAAGCGTGTAATCGTGCACAATCTTATCGAGCTCGTCCGTTGTAATCCCAATTTTTACGAATTTAGCGACGTACTCCAATGTCCGGGCTGCGTGCTTGCAGGCCGCTTCCATTTTTTTTATTTCGTCTTTACTAAGAGGTACGATCGCCACTTAAGGACTCCTAAAAATTCTTGAAATCGAGGGTTTTCAGATAATTATCAGACGGCGCTGCGAAAGTCCACTGCTTGAACGTTTTAAGAAGACATTTCGGGCCATAAGAAAATAAAAAAACCCAGCCTTATAAGGGGCTGGGTTCGACTTTTGCTCTAAAAGCCTTAAGGACTACTTAAGGTGCTTAGAAACAAGCTTAGTCATTTCAAACATAGAAACAGTGTTTTTGCCGAAGATTGGCTTCAACTTGTCATCAGCATTGATGTTTCTTCTGTTTTTAGAGTCTTGAAGACCGTTCTTTTTGATGTAAGCCCAAAGTTTTTTAACAACTTCAGTACGTGGAAGTGGATTTGCTCCAACAACCGCAGCCAAAGTAGTGCTTGGTGTAAGAGGCTTCATGAAAGCAGGATTCGGCTTTCTTTTAGTAGCTGCCTTTTTTGCTTTAGGAGCAGCTGCTTTTTTTGGAGCGGCTTTTTTAGTCGCTTTTTTTGGTGCTGCCTTCTTTGTAGCGGCTTTTTTAGTCGCTTTTTTCGCTTTTGCCATTGTGTGTTCCTCCATTAATGGTTTGCTATAATCAATTACTCGAATGAACTCAGTGTAACGAACTCTGTCCGTTTGTCCAAAAAAAAATGCAGCTACCTTTCATTTTTTTCATTTTTACCTCTAGAAAGGCCCATTTTCAGAGGGAAAACCGTCTTTCTACGAGGAGAAATGCCATGTTTTTCCTAAAAATATCCGATTTTTCACTCTGAAAATGACCTTTGAAGAACCAGACTTCAGTGTTTTCTCGCTCTAACCGAAGAGAAAAACATGAGTACAGAGACGAGTTTTAAGCAAATTCTCGAGGAGAAAATCAAATCTCGACAGTCAAATATCGCGACTGAAGGCAAATCGACCTCGGACCAAGATCCCGCTCACCTCGCCTATCTCCTCGGGAGCCTTGAAACCTATTACTTTCGCCCGCGCCCCACAAAGATCTACCCCAGCCCTCCGAAAACGGCTCCTCGTCCCCATGAACTGACCCAAAAGCAAAAAGACTCCTCTGACTTTTTTGAGAAGCATGGCTTTAAACTCTCGCCAGCATTTAGCCGGAAAGAGCTTAAGAGGGGGTTTCGCGCACTCGCGCTGCGCTTGCACCCTGACATGAATAAAGGGGCTTCTGGCCCCTTTATTCAGCTTAAAACACACTATATGAGTCTCACCGCACTCTTTAGTTGATAGCGCGGAAGCGAACACGCTTCGGAGCAGCATCAGCCCCCAAACGGCGCTTACGGTCTTCTTCGTACTCGCTAAAGTTTCCGTTAAAGAGCTCCACCTTCGAGTCTCCTTCAAATGCCATAATATGAGTGCAGACGCGGTCTAAAAACCAGCGATCATGGGAAATCACAACCACAGTGCCGCCAAACTCTAATAACGCCTCTTCGTGAGCTCGCATGGTGTTAACGGCTAAGTCATTGGTCGGCTCATCAAGCAGGAGCAGGTTGGCTCCTGG